>CAZOCP010000003.1:0-68822 GCA_964578345.1 Candidatus Woesearchaeota archaeon | reverse complement strand
ACATTCCATATGCAAACATCCTTTTAGCAAACTTAACAGGTTCTTTAAGTAACTCGTTACCACCAACAATACTACCAACAACACTACCAACAAAACCACCAACAACACTACAACCAACACCACCATCAACAACACCACCAGCAACACCACCAATAGCAATGTATAGAGTTAATTCTGGATTATAACAACTTAATGCAGTTAATCCTGCACCTGCTAAAATTCCAGAGGCTTTAGCAATTCTACTTTCTAATTTTGCTCTTCGCTCATTTTCCATATTTCTTTAATAAATAATTACTATATAAACCTTTCTATTTGTTACTATTATAAAGATGTATTGCATATTTTCCCGCTGGCCCCTAAAACAATAGTTGAGCAGGTGAAAAAGCAATCACGCTGCAGAACAAATTTACGAACAAATTTAATCAATCGCATACGTTAAATCAGACCGAGAAAACCGATTTGGTTACCTTTCCTTTTGGGAATGATGGGAGTTTTCATTAAGAAAATCGCGTTAGAAATCGATTAAAGATTAGTCCTAAGTTAATTCTAATAAAATAAAAGTTGTAAAATTGTAACGTTTTCTTTTTAAGAAAAAGGAGCAAAAAATTATAGTAAACCATCTTTATCAAATGTGATTTTCAATTATTTTTGCAATAGAAAGCATTTGAGAATCTTTGCCTTTGGCACATAAAATTTGCATGCCTACTGGAACGTCTTCTACTTTACCTGCAGGTATAGAAATAGCACAAATTTCAGCTAGATTTGCTGGTATTGTTAGAGCATCTGCAGTATAGACCTCTTCTGTTTTCATACTTGTGCCTTCCCCTATTTTCCACGGAAGATTTGGACAGGTTGGAATGATTATGCAGTCAACTTTATTAAATGCCTCTTCAAATTCTTTCTTAATTAATTCTTTTACTAATAGGGCCCTGTAATAGAATCTGTTTGCATACTCTGCTTTGGTGATTTCAGATCCCCCGAGAATTCTTCTTAGGACCTCTTTACCGCAGGCCTCTTCAATTTTTTTTCCATAGCGCCGACCGTCAAACTTTCGTGTGGCTGAGAAAAATTCTGCATAAACTAATAGATAATAAGTTTGAACTGCAAGATTTATATTAGTTATTTTTATCTCTTGTACTTTCCATTTATTTTTTTGTGATACATTATTTATGGCCCGATCAATTTTATTCTGGATTTTTTTGTCGACTTCATTTATTTTTAATATGCCTAATTTTGGATTTGGGACAGCTGAAATATTTATAGGAAGAGATTCGAATGTTGTACTATCGTATTTATCTTTTCCTTTTATAATGTTTAAAAGAAGCGCAGCATCTTCAACTGTTTTTGCTAAAACTCCTATTTGGTCTAGGCTCATACTTAAATCAATTAATCCATATCTGCTTACCAAGCCATAACTTGGTTTTATTCCAACAATCCCACAGTGGCTAGCTGGATTTCTAATGCTTCCTCCTGTGTCTGAGCCCAACGCCATATCGCAGAATCCTGCTACAACTGCTGCTGCACTGCCTGAAGAAGAGCCGCCAGTAATTTTTCCATGAGCTGAAGGGTTTTGCGTAGGACCAAATGCAGAGTTCTCGCCTGAACTGCCTGCCGCAAATTCGTCCATATTACACATTCCAATTATTATGCCATCTTCTGCTTTTATTTTTTCAATTACTGTCGCATTATATGTCGCTATATAATTTTCTAAAACTTTCGATGCACAATTAGTAATAAGACCCTCTACATTAATATTGCTTTTAACTCCTATTATCTTGCCTGCAAGACGCCCCTTTTTTTGTTTTTTGTCTAATTTAGCTGCTTCTTCAAGCGCATTATGATTAAGATGCAGTATTGCGTTTATTTTTCTGTTTTCTATATTTATCTTATCAAGATATTTCTTTGTTTTTGACTCAATATTCATATTATATTATAGACTTTTTATCTAATAATACTGCACAAAATGATTATTAAACCTTATTCTTTCTTTACAGTAGCCTGCCAGAGGCCTATAATGTTTCCTTCCGGATCTTGGATCTGGGAATAGAATCCCATGTTTGGAATTTGGCGTTTAGGAATAATTATTTTACCACCTGATTTTTTTACTTTATCAATAGATTCATCTATTGATTTAACTCCAATTACTATAACAGGAGTCTTGCACGAATCTGCGTCTCTCTTGTACATGCCTCCATTAATTGCGCCAGATTCCTTTGGCTGATGCGTATTTGGATCAGTTTGAACTGTAGTGACCATATTATATTTAATTTCAGGAACAGTTACTATGTCCCAACCAAAAACTTCAGAGTAAAATTTTTTTGCTTTATCAAAATTATCATAAGGAATTTCAAAGTGAATAACTTTATCCATTTAACATTATGTAAAAATTACTATATTAATGTTTGTATTGCTATGGATAACTGCATGGTTTAAGTGGTAGTTGTCCATTAGAGAACTGCGTATAGAATGTCACATAAACAACGTAGTTCTCTATAGATTTAGATTAAGGAGATATTTTGGTATGAAACTTTATGATTATCCACTATAAGAACTCCTACTTTCATTCCATCTAAATAACTTGCCATCCAAAATAGATTGTTTGTAGGGGTTTTTTGGGGTACAAATTTTCCATAACTATCACAAGCACGGTGCGCAGACTCATGAAAATGTCCTGAGATAGATTTTGTTATTCCAAGTTTATCATACATCTTTTTTAGATGTGTGTTGCCGCGATTTTCTCTTTTTATTATGACGGGATATCCAATGGCAATGGCTCTGCTTGCTATTTTTATCGGATAGATAGAGCCCTTTCTTATGCATTTAATACCGTCATAGAAATCTTTAGACACTTCTCCGAATTCAGCAACATCAACTCCAGTATCAATGCTTTCAAATTTTCTTGGTATGTGGCAGATAATGATTGTTTTTTCCGGTACAGTTACTATACTTTCCAAATCTTTTATATTAAATATTTTTACCAGATTATTTTCTTTTGTTTGGTACAAACCTGTTTTTGGCCCATTAGGAGGCACAATATTATATTCGCCTCCACAAACTAAATCTGATCCAGGAACAAATATTAAGCTATGATCCAGATTCTCTATTTTGTTGTTTCTTACTGTGTCTATGATAAAAGGATGTTTTGCAGAGAAGTAATCTGCTATTGGCTGATATGCTTCTAATTCTTCATGGCTTCCTGGCTGTATATAGACTTCGATTTCTAATTTGGCAAGACATTCAAAAGTATAAGCTATTGTCTTAAAGTCATCTCCGACATCTCCATTAACTATAATTTTATGAGCTCCCTGCTTTACTAATGCATCAAGAGCCATGGGGATTTCCTTTCTTCGTTGGTGGATATCTGAGATTATTCCATATATTGTTTTAGTCATGTTATTTCCTAAAGTACATCATTTTTAAATCTTTCTAATAGTATTAACTATCAAGAGATAACTCTTACCAAGAAATTGTTTTGAAAGATTTTCTAATATATATGATTTCTTGTAATTCATAAAGCTCTAAAGTTGTGTTGACTTGGTCATTAAAGTAGCGGAGCTGATAATCTTTGTCTGTTTTTGAGTCAAAGATTTCTATAGCCATCTCTTTTGTAGCGCCATGTTCGATTAGAACGTAATGGGCGTCGACAGCATATTGAGTATTATCTATTGTTATTATGTCTCCCTTTTTTATTTGTGAGATAGATTTAGATGATTTTATTTCTACATCTGAAAATGATTCATCATTATTATTTTTTCTGCCGAGATTATTCATTTCTTTTTCAATAGTCTCAATATCTTTTTCAGTCTCTTTTGACTTAATGCCTTTCTTTTTTTGTGAAAGTCCATTTTTCTTATCTTTCTTTTGGTATTTCTTTGTTACCATTGTTTTTTTTCTGCTATGACTGAATCTTCGTTATGTTTTGGCGAGTTAGCAAGTATGCGTTTTCTAAAGTCCGGGTCTGTTATCTCTTCATGACTTTGGCTATCTTCTCTGAATCCAAGAGATAATTTTTGATCGATTTTTTTTCTTGGAATCGTTTTTATACTTTCAAGAGATTTGCCGAATTTTTCCAGTATTTCTCTGGCTTCCGATTGAATTTTAGAGCGTTCTTTGTCTGAAATTTGATTCATGTATTAAAAAGAAGATCATGATTTATAAACTTATTTAATTCTTTTGATATTAAATTTTACTCTATAAATGAGATAATCATATCATTTTTACTCTGACTTTTCTATTTTTATGCCCTTAGATATCTATTATTGAAAAGAACTTCTTTCGAAATTTTCCGTGGAAGTCTCCTATTGCCAATATCTTTAGTACGCAGTTCTTTAATGGATACTTTCTTGTCGTTGTAACGCAAACAATGCGGTTATCCATACCCTAGGCTGTCTTAATCCTGGCTTCATTTGGGTATTTTTTAATATAAAATGCGTAAATGAATGGGTCTACTGCCAGCTGAAAAAATGAGTCTGGTGAAATTGAGATTTTTTCTTTATATACTGAAGAAAAATTTGGAAGAGCACGAGAAAGAACAGAAGCCCAAGAGACATAGGCTGCAGTAAATCTGGAAAAATTGATGATTTCATATTTATTTTTATATGTGAAAAAATGTGAAGGGTCCTGTTCAAATTCATTTAGAATGTTATCAATACATTCTATATCTTTTTCCTGTTGAAAACGATCTTTAAAAAGTTCTGCAACAAAACGGATATATTTTATCTGGTATTCGAGAGGCTCATTTTGCAGCGGTTCCAATTTTTAGTCTAAATCATTATTATTTAATAATTCTTATGCAAGTTACGGTGTGAGACGGTCCCGGTCCCTTGGAAACATTGTTGTTTCTCTTATGTTTTCTTGAGCTGTTAAAACCATTGTTAATCTTTCTAGTCCAATACTCCACCCACTGTGATAAGGAGCCCCATAACGGAAAGAATCTATATAATCAGTGAAATCTTTCGGATTAAGCCCCTTAGCTTTCAAACGCGCGATTAATAGCTCAGGAATATGAATGCGCTGTCCGCCAGAAGTTATTTCCAATCCTTTATATATCAAGTCAAATCCTTCTGACAATTCCGCTTTTAAATCTTCTTTTTTCGGCATGATGTAAAACGCGCGAAGTGACAGAGGCCAGGAATGTACAAATAACAAAGTATTAGGAAAAAGTTCTTCTAATTTTTTTTCAGAATCGGGCGTTAAGTCTTCTCCATAGTAAATTTTAACTTTATTTTTCTTAAGAAGTTCAATTGTTTCCGTATAAGAAATATAATGTGAACTAGGTATTTTGAGCTCAACTCTTAAAAGAGATAATTCATCAGCTCTTTCTTGGAGTAATGTTTTGATTATTTGAATCATTAATTCCTCCTCCTGTTTCATAATTGCAAACATATCATAAAAAGCTGCTTCTATGTCCATCTGCCTTATTTCATTTATATGCCTTATTGTATTATGTTTTTCCGCCCGCCAGACTGGCGCAACCATTGATACTTTTTCAAGTGAACAGGCAAGCATTTGCTTGTAGAGTTGAGGGCTTTGCGCTAAACAGGCTTCCTTTTCGAAATATTTTACTTTGAACAAATCTGCGCCGCCTTCGGATGCAGCAGAGATAAGGCATGGCGGTTGAATTTCAATAAATCCTTTTTTAGAAAAATGCTCTCTAAAAGCCTGCGTAATTGTGCTCTGTATTTTAAAGATAGCTTGAGTTCTTTTTCTATGAAAATCTAAAAATCTATAATCTAATCTTTTCGATAGTTCTGTTTTTGAGAAATCTGATGTATCTATTGGGAGTGGTTGTTTTGCTTCTGCGAGCACTTCTAGAGATTCTGGAATTATTTCTCTTCCTCCAGGAGCTTTTTTATTACTTACAACTTTTCCTTTGACAATTATCACACTTTCTCTAGGAATTTTTCCTAATTTATTGAATACTAATTCATTAGTCTCTCCCTTAACTCCAGTAACTTGTATCTCGCCGGTTATATCTCTAATTAATGCAAACCTTATTTTGCCTATATCTCTATCATCATAAAGCCATCCTGCTATTATAACACTTTTTTTCTCATCTTTAGAAGAAATTGAATTTATAGACACTCGTTCTTTTTGAAATTTCTCCCTATCAATCATATTTGTGTGAATACTACAGTGTTTTTAAGCGTTTTTATTCGCAAAAATCTTTATTATCTAAATTCCTATAATCTTTCCAATCTTCTGAGAAGATTGTCAGATTAGATATAGGCTCAATTCCAGCAACTTCTCCGTCTTTACATTTAATAAGAACGTCAATACATTCTTTTTTAGAATTGCATATTGCAGTTGTCCATGTATAATTGCCACTTTCCGTTTTAATTACATTATCAGCCTCTCCAAAAACTGCTTTTCCTGTGACGCTTTTATTGCCATCTTTAACAGAAAGTCCTATTATAAATCCTAAAAAGAATACAACTACTAATAATGAAATTAACAATATAATCTTAGACTTTTTCATAAATAATTAATTAATCAGATATTTAAATATTTATCATGTCAGGAATGCAGCGCCCTTTAGGGCGCTGCATTCCTGAGCATCCCAAAGTCCCAAACAAACCTCGGCTTAAAAGCCGAGGTATAACAAAAGGACTTTATGATAAAACAAATGTTGTATTTAATTAAGGTTTCTTTTGCATAACAATAATATCTTCTAACATCTTTTTAACCTCGCCTAATCTCTCAATAATTTGATTGAATCTTCGAATATAATTGTATAATTAAGAAGCACTTGTATTTTTTGCGCTGCCTTCAGCAGTTCTCAACACCCCATAAGCCGGACGGTCTTTGTCCAAGCCCAACCAAATACAATCTAGACTACAATTTCTCTTAAACCACATGTAATTAATAATTGCCTTTCTATCTGAATATCTGAAAAGATTATCTAATTTCATTGTTCCATTAGTGAATTTATCAAAGTAAGGCTCAGTTTGCTTTCTTAAGATGAACTGAGATTCAGGCATTTTAGGAGTTAAAACAAAACCTCCTCTTTGTGAAACAATAAGTGCGCTTCTGTCTTCAGGATCTATAGATTCTTGCCTTTTTGCAAGTGCTTCGGCTTCTTCATAAACATCTCTGCTTGTCTCAAAACACCTTCCACTTGCATGATCTCTAACAGCAGCAGAAGCCATTAAAGGATTCATCGAAATAGAGTCTCTAACTAAAATAGTTTTTTCGCCCCTTAGTACGATAGATGTCATTCTTGTTCTTGAGGAATCTTCAGAAACACCAGCTAAATGTATCTGAGCAACTTCATCAGGAGCAGCAAGTGTGTGAATGCCTTTATCTGCAAAAGCTCGCAATTGCTTATCTAAAGGCGCAGTTACTTGGTAAATATCTCCCAAGTCTTTTACTGTTCCTATCTTTAGTGCTTCATAGTCAGATTCCATGCTTTTCTTGGGAATAAGAGGTATTTAAAGTTCTATGTATTATATAATAATTATCCCACAGTATTAATTTATTACGTCTCTTCATGATCCAAAAAAAACTTAATATCTATTTCACAATTTTTTTCAATATATCCATTGCGTTTTTCTTATTTATTCCAGAACCTAGACTTTCTATTATCAGACCCATATATGCACCAACTGTTAATCCAGGTTTTTCTTGCATAATTTTATGAATTTCTTTTTCTAATTTATCATGTGTAATCTTTTTTACGTTTAATGCTTCTTCGAGATTTGTTCCTGAAGCTATCTTAAACAAAACATCTCTAACATCTTTTTCGTCAATCTTTCCCGAGAATACATTCTCTAATACTTCCTCCAAAACTTTTCCATTTAGAGATTCTTTTATATCTTCAAGCCTTTTACCTAATTTGCTTGCAAATTCTGCTCTCCATAAAGTAACCATTTTTGCCACTAAGCTAGGATTTTTCGGATGTACTCTCAATAGCACTTCAAATTCATCTAGATTTCTGTCTAAAACTAAACGCAACAATTCTTCCGGTAAACCTTTTTTTTGTAGTTCTTCTCTAATTTCATTTTTTAATTTAGGAAGAGCCTTTTTTAAAGAAATAATTTTGTCTCTGCTTATTTTTAAAATAGGAAGGTCTGTTTCAGGGTACATTCTCGCACTTCCTGGCAGTGGGCGTAGAAAAATGCTAGAACTATCTTCCTGTGCGTTTCTAACTTCTCCTTGTGTTTTTCCCTGAGAAACTTCCTTCTGTTGGCGCAAGATTTCTTTTTCTGCTGTTATTTCCATCATAGCAAGATCTTGAAATCCTTTGATTTCTACCCTTTCATGTCCCTTTATGCTAATATTTATGTCTTGTCTGATTGTTCCTATTCCTCTTTTGACTTTACAGACGCGCAACATCTCTCCAATTTTTAAAGCGGTTTCTTTAATTTGTTTTGGATTATTAATTATCGGAGCAGTAGCTATTTCTACTAATGGTATTCCTAGACGATCAAGGCGATAAATTGTCTGCTTTTCATCTTTATTTATAATGCGTGCTGCATCCTCCTCTAAACAAACTGTTTGAATAGTAACTTTTCCAAAACTTGTTTCAATAAATCCATCATGCGCTATCAAAATTGTGCGCTGGAAACCTGAAGTGTTAGAACCATCAATAACTGTCTTTCGCATTATTTGGGTCATTGGATAAATTTCACAGTTTAATAGCAGACATATTTTAATTGTTTCGTTTAATGCATCTTCATTGATGAAATGAGGGGGCTCCTCGTCTAATTCAATTAAACATGTTGTATCATGATATCCTTGATAAAGAAATGTTTTGTCTTTAGCTGCTTCATGAGCAACTGCTACATCTATTTCTCCAGTTTCTCCTGCAACGGAATGGAGCTTACGTTCGATGATAAAATTAGGTTCGTCAGATCTTAAGTAACTTGGGCAATTACAGAATAATTTATCAGTTTCTATCTGCTGATGTATTTCGATTCCTGCTTTAAAGCCTATTTTATTATATTCTGTCATGGATAAAAACAGTTACACAAGTTATTAAATTTGATGCTTTAAGTAAGTAATCTATCAAGAGATGAAGAGACCTTTCCAGCTATATAATTATACCAGTCATACTCTCCTTTTACATCAATATTTCTTTGGGCGCTTTCACTTGTGCGTTCTTTCCATGCTTCAATCCCAGTTTGAACTCTTCTATAATAGTCGATTTTCTCTCCTGCGTATATTATTGCTGGGGGAAGATCTTTTGTTTTTAAAATTATATTCTGCAGTGTTCTAGCTGTTCTACCGTTTGTGTCGTTAAATGGATGTATTCGAACTAAATGCAGATGCGCAAAAGCAGCTGCTTCAATAACTGCTGCAAGGCTCTCTTCGCTCATAATTATTTGTAATGCCGCAAGATAACTTTCCATTTCTCTTTTTACTTTTTCTGGTCTCGGAGGCATGCATGGCCCCCCTAGTATGCGAATCCCTTCATCGTATGATCTATATCTCGCAGGATGGTTTTGATGATATTCTGGGTCTATTCTTCCTCCAATCTCCTTTATAAATTCTTCATCAAATGTTTTAAAATCAAAATTTTTAAACCCCCATTCAAGAGCTTTTCTTATATTCTTTGCCCCCTCTCTTATTTTATGTTTTTTATTTAATCTATATTTTCTACTTGTTTCATTTTTACGGTTATCTTCTATTTTATATGAATGTGTTCTGGCTTCTTTTTCTATATAATGTTCTCTAACTCTTAATATGCCAAATTTAATAGGATTTAAGCCTCTTCTTCTTATTTTCCCAATTTTTCTTTCAATATCTTTGATTAATACCGGATTTGTAAATTTTTCCGTCATATTAATAGGAAAAGAGTTAATTAGATTTATAAATCTTTCTCTTGTAACTTCTTTTTAGGTATAACAAACTATCTAGAGGGTATTGCTAATATTTGTTTATTTGATGCAGAAGAACAAACTGCGGCTTTTAAGCTGCAAAGGTATTTGCGTAGTTTGTTCTTCTGTCTCGCCAAACACCAGGCAAACCTCGGCTTTTACGTCAGGAATCTTTGATTCCTGAGCGTTGTCAAAAATCCATAAAAGATTTTTGAGGCTGAGAAACTCTTTGAGTTTCTGATGGCCATTAAGAATCAAGGATTCTTGAGGAGGCGAAGTACAAACCCGAAGGGTTTGGTGATAGTATTTATAAATCTTTATTTATTTGTTGCATCATGAAAATACTTGAAATAACAAATTACACTGCTGGAGGATGCGGAGTCGGAGCGCGTGTTCTCCAGGAAGCTGAACTGCTCGCTGAGAGAGGACACGAAGTACGTATTTTTTCTACAAACCGTGTTAAGGGACTCTTTGAACTAGCTTCATTAGAAGAAAAAAGAGGAAAAGTGCTGATTCAGCGTTTTCCTGCAATAAAGCTTGGAGGAGAGAGTTTTATGCGTTGGAATTTTAAAAATTCTTTTCTGTCTTTCTATCCTGATGTTGTTATTGCGCATGCATACCGCCATTCTCATACAACTTTAGCGCTTAAACTTGCGAAGAAAATAAATGCAAAGATTTTTCTTGTGACGCATGCACCTTTCGATAGCGGGTCAACAACGCGCTCGCTGTTTCAAGCCTGGACTGTTTGGATGTATGATTTTTGGATAGGTAAAAGAGTTTTGCGAAAATTCGATGGAGTTATTGCAATAAGTAAATGGGAAATTCCTTCTTTGCTTAAGCTGGGTGTACCTAGAGAAAAAATACATTATGTTCCTAATGGAATTCCAAAAAATTTTTTCGAGCAGAAAAAATCGAAGGAGGAAAATAAAATAATCTACTTTGGAAGAATTTCCCCAGTCAAGAATATAGAGACTCTTATCGGAGCATTTAAACTTATAAGGAACAAGAAGATTAAACTGGAACTCGTCGGGCCTTCTGAGAAGATTTATGAAAAACAACTTAGAAACTTAATTTTTTCATATAATCTAGGAAATAGAGTGTTCTTCGTTCCCCCTATTTATGAAATAAATGAGAAAATTACTAAAATAGATTCTGCTAGAGTTTTGGTTCTGCCTTCTAAAAGAGAGGGAATGCCCCAGGCTCTTATTGAGGCGATGGCTAGAGAGAAGATAGTTATCGCAAGTGATACGGCAGGAGCTAAGGATTTAATCAGAGACGGAAGCAATGGATATTTGTTTCCAATTGGAAATTTTGTGGAACTTGCAAAGAAGATAGAATATGCTTTATCAGAAAAACATAGAAATATTAGAGTAAATGCGAGCAAATCAGTTGAGAAATTCGCATGGGATAAGATTATTAAGAAGATTGAGAAGTTGATAGTTCAAAAGAATTAGACAAGAATTTATTTTAGACAGCGAGTTTTGAATTTAGCTCTCCAGCCATATTTTCTAACATCTTTTCTCGCACTAACTTTTTCCAGCCGAAATGGCCTAGAACATATCCTAATTTAATAAATGCTGTTTCAGGAAGCATGTCTTCTAAAAATATAACTCCCGCATCAACAAGTTCTCTACCGTTTGAATAAACGTAAGGATCTAATCTTCCATAGATAGTTTGTGCAGCCGCGCATATGACAAAACCTGATTTTATATGTTTTTTAATTGCTGAAAGCCATGAATGTGTTGATTCTGCAGTTGGAAGATGCCCCAACCCTGCAGCTTCAATTACTATTCCCTTATATTTTAAAGCATAGAAATCAAGTATAGACGGGTCTTGGCCTGGATAAAACTTCACTAAAGCTATCTTATCACTAAATGAGATGTCTAATTCTGTTTTTCCTTCATGGCGTTTTTTATATGCTGACAAAAATTCAGTACGGTCTGAATAAACTTTTGCTATTGGTTCAGAGTTTATAGGCTTGAATGCGTCTCTTCTTGAAGAGTGCATCTTTCTTACTTTTGTTCCTCTAAGAGCAAAACAATATTGATCGTTAAGGTCTGCATGTCCAACTAGCATGACTTCGGCAGCCTCGCTTAGCGCCATTCTTGCAGAGCACTGTAAGTTCAAACGTGCGTCTGAGCTTGCCCTATCAATGCTTCTTTGGCTGTAAGTTAGGATTATAGGTTTATTGAGATTCTTTACAAAAAATGAGAGAGCTGAGGCGGTATAACTTAGAAAGTCTGTGCCATGTGTGATTATAATTCCTTTTATTTCAGGATCGTTCAGCATAGGCTTTAATGCTTCTGCTATTTTAATCCAGTGCTCTCCGCTCATGCTTTCTGAAGCTATCATAAAAGGAACGGCAATAGTTTTTACATTTACTATATCATACAAGCCTGAATAAAAGTAAGAAAATTCTGCGATATCTGTTAGCCATTTTACTCCTCCTGTTCTAACATCCAGTTTTGAAGCTATTGTCCCTCCAGTTATTATCATTCCTATGGAAGGTTTTCCTTTTTGGTGTTGAGGCATAGAATATTTTTTATCCTGCCCGCGAAATTTCTTTAATGCTCTGGCTGCAAGAATATTTTCTTTTGATATGCCTATATTATATCCGGAAGGCAACTTAAGCAGGACAATTGAAGAATCTGCGTTTTCTAATATTATTCCATCAATTTCTTCATGGGCTAAGCGCAACCGCACTAAATCTCCCGGAGTAAAATTAAGATTTGCCATGGTTTATAGCAGTAGCAATGATATAAAAAAGTTTGGTTAAGGAAAGTGAGAGAAGGAAACTTAGTTTATAGGGAACTGCGTTAGCTGCATGACATTTGCACACAGTTCTCTAATGGATAACTGCCAAAATCAAGTTATCTAAGCTATGCAGTTATCAATATTTTAGTAAGATCTTCCTACATAAGCAAAATATGCTGCTTTTTTTCCTGTAATGATGCACTTGCTTTTTGCTAGTTCTATTGGTTGTTCGTATGGGATGTTAAGAACTTTTGCCCCTCCAGTCTGATTTTTTAGTGATTCATCAGTTTCTATTTCGTTGTTTAAAGGAGCAAAACAAATCTTCTTTTCAGAGAGAGATTTTTTTAAAGATTCAAGAGAATTAACTTTCTGGATACTGCTCTGCAAAATAGCTTCTGCTTTTTTGAATAAAGAATTTTGTATGTCTTCTAAAATAATAGGAACTTGTTTTTCGACATTGGCGATTTTAACTACTATTTTTTCCCCAGTATCTCTTCTTACTATAACTACATTTGATTTCTCAATATCTTTTGGGCCTATTTCAATCCTCAGTGGAATTCCTTTCAGCTCCCATTCATTGAACTTGAAACCTGGATTGTACCCTTCTCTAAAGTCTAATAAAGTGTTGTATTTTTTAAGCTTTTTTTGGATATTTTTAGCTTTAGCAAGAACTTTTTCCTTACTTGAATCGAATAAGATGGGTATAATAACTATTTGTGAAGATGCTATTTTAGGAGGTAAAATCAATCCTTTTTTGTCAGAATGCACTGCAAACATAATTCCGAGCATTCGTGTTGAGATGGCGAATGTATTTTGATATGCATATTCCTGTTGTCCGCTTTTATTCAAAAATGAGATATCATATACCTTCGAAAATATTTGCCCGTCATGGTGAAAGTCCGGGCCTTGAACGCATTTTCCGTTAGGCAAATAAAATTCCATAGATATTGAATACTCTGCTCCTGGAAAAGTCTCTTTTTTAGATTTTCTGCCTATTAAAGAGGGAAGAGCTAAGAATCTTTCACATATCTCTTTGTATATCTTTATAATTTCATCCTTTTCTGCTTCGGCTTCTTTTTTAGTTGCATAAACAGTATGCCCCTCGTTCCAAAGAAATTCTCTTGTTCTTAAGAAAGGAATTGGGTGTTTAAACTCCCAGCGCACGACATTGTTCCATTGATTGTATTTTAGAGGAAGATCTCTCCAGCTTCTAATCCATTTCGAATATGATTCATACATAATTGTTTCTGAAGTTGGCCTTATTGCTAAACGCTCATTCAATTTGGAGTCTCCTGCATGAGTCACCCATGCTACTTCAGGAGAAAATCCTTTCAAGTGATCTTTTTCCTTCATTAATGTTTTTTCAGGAATGAATAAAGGGAAATATGCATTTTTAATTCCTATGGCTTTAAATCTTTTGTCTGTTTCTTCTTTGATTTTTTCCCAGATAGAGTATGAAGCGGGCTTGAATACTATGCATCCTGAGACATTTGTATAATCTGCCAGGTCTGCTTTTATAATCAATTGTGTAAACCACTCAGAAAATTCGTCTTTTTCAGAAGTTATTCCTAGATCTTGCTTTTTTTTATCCGCCATATTATTCTAAAGATAAAGAGAGTTATTAAACTTTATTCTGTATCTTTTATATGATGTGCAAGTTATTTACAGGCCCACGAGGAATTGAACCCCGGTCTACAGGTCCGAAGCCTGTCATTCTATCCACTAAACTATGGGCCCATTTTTATGTCAAGGAACAACTCCTTTCTAAAGGATGGAGTTGTTCCTTGAGCATCCAAAACACGAGTGCCTTTTCAAACCACGGCCGTCAAAAATCTTTTATGGATTTTTGATGCGCTCAGGAATCTTCGATTCCTGACGTTTTAAGCCGTGGCGGCACATCGTCTTTTTGATGATGAGATATATGCTTTTTTAATGCTTTGCTTTTTAGTGCAGAAAATTGAATAAAAAAGCAGGATTAGAAATATTGATAATAATATCTGTAATTCTGAAAAAAATGGAAGCTCGATATAGCCCGCACATGGAACTTGCTTTGTTATTATCTTGCAGTCTGCTGTCTGGCTTATAGGAGTGAAAGTAAGTATACCTTGTTTTTGCTGTGAAGTGCATGTGTTACTGATTGAGTACTTGCATGGAGCTTTTACGGCTACGCATTTATATAGGTCATTATTCCATTCACATTTTTCATATCCTTCAGGAACTAAATTACATGGGTCTTCATTACAGCTCAAATCATTGTTGTAATTAGAGCAATATTTTCCGTTGCCTTCTAATTCCTCGCATTCTCTGCATTCACCATCTTCTATCTTTCCAAGAGGAGAGGTTTCGTATATAGAAGAACTTGTTGGTACATAGTTCCAATAACATGTTAATGTATTCCTTAAACAAGAATTTGGTCTTTTAGATGCATCTATTTCTTCTATCTCTGAACATTGTACAAATTTATGGACAATAACTTTAAAATTTATAATTGATTTAGGTTCTTGCTCTTGATCAATTGCCGCAGATATATCAAAAGTTACTTCTTTATCTTCATCAGCAGGCCATTTATCTTGAAGACGTATTATTTCTATTTTTAGTTCTTTGACTTCTAATGGACTTAGAACTATATTAAATATTTCCCGATTGTTTAATTCAGATGAAAGTCTTTCTTTTAAGATTTCATTGCCATCTTTATCTTTTATTACAATGTTAAATTTATCTAATTTATCTTTTTCTGATTTGATATTTGCTATTTTAAGAATTATATTGTGCTTTTTCGAAAAATCCGGGTTAAACAAACTTAAATCATTAATTTTTGAGGGATATCGATAATACAAATCGAATACTGTATTATCAGCATAAAATATTTTTCCAGGATTAATTGTAGGTTTAGTTGTTAGCGTTCCAATTCTTTTTCCTGCATATGGTTCATTGTTCATTGCCTTTCTACTATACATTTCTACAGAATATTCAAACTCTTCATTTTGATTGTTATTTTCTGCTTGTATTGCAATCGGCAGTTCATAGCTGAAAGTTGCTGGCTTGTCTTTTGACTTTAAAGGAAAATTATCATATAAAATAGACTCTTCATTTAAAGGGATGAACTCTTGTATTTCTAGTTCTCTTCTATTTCCTGTTTTTTTATATATATCAACTTCAATGTCAAATTCATTTTCATTTATAGATTGACTATTGTCTCTATTTGTTAAAACTGGCAGTTCTACCTTTATTTTTATGACTGGGGCTCTAAGAGAATTAAGAGCTGGCTCCAGTTCTAGCTTTCCAAAATAGAAGTAGCTTTTATCATCTCCGCCTAAGGCTTTCCAATCTAATACTTTTAAACCCTCTGCTCTTTCTATAGCAGTATTCGAGCTGATTCTATGTGCGTATAATATGTCATCGGTTGTTGTAGGATTAGAAACCGATCCTGATATTTTTGTTGAATGCTCTAAGTTAATTTCTCCTTGAGGAGCGAAAATTAGATTTATAAATTCTTTTTTGTTTAAGAATCTTATGACTTTTGGCTCGCCGATACTTAATTCTGCTATGCCTGTGCCTGAAGGATCAAAGGCAAAAACATGCGTAATTTTTATGTTTGTTAATTGGGTATTGAAGGGGTTATAATAAGTGTAAACTGCTTTTATTTCGTCTCCTATTTTGGTATCTATACATTGTGAAGTTCCTATCTGACATCCGAAGTTTTGTTTTATGTCTTCTCTTCCTTCTATTATTCTTTTTCTAGAAAATAAAACTATTTTTTTATCTGGAAGAAGAATGTCTTCAATATTTTTTTCTGAATTAATATAAATGTATGCTGTCCATAAAGATGAGCCGGGCCTATTTGATATTAAAGAAACTCCTCCATTATCAGCATGGGAATTAGAAATTCCTAATATTCCACTTGCAAGTTTTGATATATCAATTTTTGATTTAACAGTGATTTCTGAATCTTTAGGAAGCGTTTGCTTTAAGAAATCTATTCCTTTCTTTTCTATTCCATTAACTTCATAGATTTCATCTAATGGAATGACTTGCTGTTTTTGATTATAGTATGAGTATGGGCTTTGATATTCTGCTGAAGTTTTATAAATGTATTTGCTTGCATATGAATCTTGTATTCTTACTTGTCCTGCTAAATCAAAATCGTGCGTTAATCTTAGACCTGGTGAATTTCCACATTCAGCGCAGGCTGCGGAAAATAGAGTCATTAGAAAAGAGGATTCAGTACGATATTGACATTCAATATATACTATGTTTGGCTGATTATTTATGACCTTTAATTCAGGTATTTTTGATATTCCTCTTTCTATCTGCTGTTTTATGTTATAATCATATGTCTTGTAGTTTCTGGGCGGCTGTTGGCTTGTATAAACATAATTTGCTTCTTCTTTATGATTTAGATTATTATTTGTTATGCTTAAGAAAACTCCCTTGTTATCTTGAGAACTCCAGGATCTGAAATTTTCATCATTAAAACTGTATTTGCATTCTTTCATAAGAATTTTATCCTGATTTGCTGAAACTAGAAAAACATTTGACAATATAAATCCTAAGCAGATCGCTGATAATATATATTTATTTTTGATTTTAAGTTTCATGCGGTATTTTTTCTATTATGCTAAATTCACAATCGTTTCTAAAGCTTTCATTTTGGATATTTTTACATGGAAGATAGCTGTTTTTTACTTCTGATATTCTGGAGAAACAGAGGTCTTTGGCAGGCTGAGTGAGTTTAAAGCATTCTGATTCTATATCTTGAGAATAGAATAGATTAATGCATTCTTCATCTAAATCCTCTTGTTCTATGCACAGTAGAACTTTTTGTTCTATTGAAACTTCTTTTTTTATAGGGGTTGTGATTTGTTCATCTGTTTTGCCTTCTTTTTTTTGCGGAATAAATATTGATATTACTAATATTAGACAGATGAGTATTATACATATCATCACCCAGAAATAGAATTTTACTCTTCTTTCTTTATAATATTGTATTGCTTCCATGACTCTTTTTATATAAATGGAATGCATATTATAAAAGCTTTGCTTTTTAATGATATATTCTGTCTATCTTAGCAATTTTTCTAAACATTCTCTAGAAATTTTAAAATCTGCTCTTTTTTTTGTTATTTTCATTATCTCACCCATTAAGAAATTAATTGCATTTTTCTCTCCCTTTTTGTAGCTTTCAACAGCGCTTGTATTTTTAGCTATTACTTCTTTTGCCACCTTTTCTATTTCAGCAGGATTCGTCATTTTTCTCTCTGTTTCTGGCTGGAAGCTTTTAGGGTAGAATTTCTTAAGTATTTCTTTTGCTTTTAGAGGTGTTATTGAATTGTTTTTAACTAGATTTAGCAGGGCAGCAAAGTGAGTTGGATTGATGTCTATTTTATCCAATGTTGTTTTATTTTCATTTATCAGTCTTAGGAGCTCTCCAGTTACCCATGGAATGGCAAATTTAGGGTCTATTTCCTCTGCAACTTTCTCAAAAAACTCTATAATGTCAATATTTTTTGCTAGAATTTCTGCATTTTTTTTGTCTATTTTGTATATAGATATTATTTTTTTCAGCTTCTGCTCAGGAGATTCTGGAAGGCTCTTTTCCTGGTTTTTGATAAATTCTTTATTTATGATAAGCGGCACTAAATCAGGATCGCTAATGAACCTATAGTCGTCTTGTGTTTCTTTCGTCCGCATTAATATTGTTCTGCCTTTCAAATCATCATATCTTCTTGTTTCTTGCTTAGAAACTTTTTCGGTTGCATGTCTCTTTAGCTCATATTCAATTGCTTTTTTTATGCTTTCCAGAGAGCTAATATTTTTTATTTCAACTCTCTCTGTTTTTTTTGGGATGTTGACATTTACGTCAACTTTAATGCCTGCGTTTGCGTCCACACATTTTAAATATGAAAAACTGTGCAATAGTTTTTTCAGCCACGTAATTACCTCTTCTGCGGTCTTGAATTCTGGAGAAGTTACTATTTCGACTAATGGGAGTCCTGAACGATTATAATCTACCTCTCCTGTTTCGGGATTCCAAGAAGCAGGATCTTCTTCTAAATGCATGCTTTTTATTGATATATTGTAAAACTTTCCGTTTTCTCCAATTGGTGCGGCATGACTTCCTGATAGGGTGTTTTGATATCCTTTAGGCAAGTCTGGCCAGTCATAGTGTTTTCGCTGCCATAACATATATTCATTAATTTTACAGCCAAGCATTACGGCAATTTGCACTGTCTTTTTCACTGCTATTTTATTGGGGAGCATTGGCTTTGCTCCTGGTTGGCCGGTACAAATTGGGCAAATGTTTATATTAGGCAGCAAACTTTTTTCGCGTGAAGCTTTACATTGACAGAAAAGTTTTTCTGATGTTACCAGATAAGCATGGACTTCTAATCCGATTATTCCTTCAATCTTTTTTAATTGAGATTTCATATGTTTTAAAGAAAAAAGATGTTCTTAAAAGTTGCGCTAAAGTGAGATGTTAAGTAAACGTCTGGAATTTTGAACAAAAAAATTAACTTTTCTTAACAACTAGATTATTTTCTTTAATTTCAGCTTCTAATTCTTGTCCTTCTTTCCATTTTAGTTCTTCTACTATACTTGAAGGTATAACTAAAACCCATTTAGCATATTCTACACTTCCAACCTTTCTAGAAAGTTGTTTTTGCAGTTTCATAAACTAAAGTAGAATTGACTTATATTTAAACTTTTAGGTACCAACTATAAAGTAGTTAATTAGGTACCGAAAGATATATAGAGAATAGGTACCTAATATATGTATGAAAATTGAGATTAGATGTAAGCATTGTAAAAGTCAAAATTTCCGAAGAGAAGGGAATAGAAAAACTAGCAATAAGGGAAAGATACAAAAATATTATTGTAAGGATTGTCATAAATATTTTACAAATGATGATGGATTTTATAGAATGAGAAACAAACCAGAGATTATTACAATGTCTATTGATATGTATGTTTCTAATTTATCAAGTAGGAAAATGAGAAACCAACTAAAAAGATATCTTAGTCACAAAGTAAGTCATGTTTCTGTTTTAGACTGAGTAAGAAGATATACCTTAAAAGTTCATAAATTTATAGAAAATCACTCAACTACTGATGAAGTTCCTTCTGAAAGAGCAGGAGTTAATTTAGAATTGGGAGATAATCAGTGGTTGGATTTAATCAAATTATCGGCTAAAAACTTATAGATATTTAAAGCTAAAATCTTATTATTTTATCCTTATCAACTTAGGGCTAATCTTCAACATATTTCTAACATAGCTAACTGATTTCATTAAAATTTTCGTTTTCATTTCAATTTTCTCTCCCGACCAAGGATCAAAGATGGTGGCCTTTTCATCATTAATTTCTTTTAAAATTACAAAATGAGAATAATGATATATTCCCTCTAAGGTAAACATATCTATATAAATAATTGCGGGGTTTTCTTTAGTCATCTCTTTTAAGAATTTCAAATTTATTTTTTTAGAACACAATTTAAGATTCTTAGGAATATCTAGTTTTTTTAGGATTTCATAAAAAACATCAAAATCTATATATTGTTCAAAAGTTAATTCCGGAAGTTTTTTAGCTAAATACACTAAATGACCTGTTGAAAAATCTAAGCGTGTAAATTTTAATCCCTCAAAAAGTATATTAAACTCTTCTTTTTCATCTAATATTATTCCTTTTTGAGAATCTAAGAGGCTCATTAAACAAACGGATAAACAACTCTCACAACTTCTTTGTTTCTCAATTTTTATACCCATAACACTAATTAATGAGCTATTGTTTAAAAGTGTATCGCATTACTTACTTAATAAAACAACCTTCAAGATATTGCTTAAAATCTTCATTAGATTTATCACTAATCGTTCTTGCTAAACTCACTCTTCTATCATTCAAGGCAAAATAAGGATGTTTTCGCCGATGGTCTTGATTTCTGACTCTTTGATAAACTCTCTCGACAAATTCTTGAGGATGCCCTAACTTTCGTGCTATTCCTCTTGGCTTCATTTTTTTATCTAATATATAGAATAAGAGAGGGTCCAAAACTGCATAAACATCTCTTGCATTAAATCCTTCAGGAATTTCTCCAAAATAACTTCTAATTTTATCTGTCCCAAAAGTTGAGTTTATAGGATTTCTATCCAAAACATATTGGGGTGTTTCTAATAATTCTCCTAAATCAAAGACTTGACTTTTATACAAATCGCTTATGGGAGAATATTCTAGCCCTGCACCAAGTACAATCTCTCCTAAAACTATCTCGCTTCCATTCGTGGAGTCTATTCCACAATGACCGGTTTTATCTGCGTATTCTAACGTTGCTAAATCTATTAATCTAGTAGATAATTCTCCTGGATAAATTTTATTTCCTCCTGTGACATGTACCACATCATCAGTAAACTCGTGAACAGCATGCATTAAAGGTCTTATATCCCTCTCAACATATATTACTTCAATTTCTCTAAAATTTCTTTCCAAATCTTTTCCAAATCTTCTCCCATATTCCAAATCTTCTTGGCTCATTCCATTAAAAGTCATTAAAACTAATCTACTTTTATCTGAACTCCCTCTTTTTATTCCTCTGGACATTGCATTGGCAACTAACCAAGCAGAAACGCACGAATCTAGTCCTCCAGATAAACCAATTACTGCCCTTAAATCTCTTTCTTCAAAAGTAACTTTTTTGATAGATTCTTCAGCATAGTCCAACATATACGGAATCATAAATCTCATAAATTCAGGATTTTGCTGATATTGAGCATCCCAATTAACTTCTTCTGCTTTTCCTTCAGCTACTTTTGAGGTCATTTTATTATTTTATTTATTTTTATTTTATTTATATATTTATCGGTTCTGTATCTGCTTTATAATTAAAACAAATGGTGGAAAGAACAGGTCTAATACCTGACGCTAACTTTACAGCTCACGCTAAAGTGTGCTGTCAATTATTTTTAGCAAAACTCTCTGCAACAAGAAAAGGAAAAAGAATAGTGGCATCTCCAAAGACTTTTACTGATTTTGCTTTAGGTAGAATTTTCCCCCAGGAGATTGCTTCGTCTGGAGACGCTCCAGCATCCGAGCCGTCATATTCCTGCGCGGTGTTTATATAAACTGCGTAGTCTGCACCGTTTCTGAGCATATTTGCATTTAGTATAGTATGTTTGACAAGACCGGCTCCAAGTATTATTATTCCAGATTTTTTCAGGCCAATTGTCGAATCGTTTAATTGTTTGGTGTCTTTAACAATATCTATTATAAAATCTTGATGTTTGAAGCTGAAGAAATAGATATTATCTCCAAGTGCTCCGTCTGTTATGCATGGGCAATAAATAGGGATTTTATTTTTCCATGCCCAGTAGCATATACTTTCTGGATTGTTTATTTTTTCTCCTAGTTTCCAGATTATGTCTGATGAGCTGATGAATACTCCTGTTTTTTTTTGCTCTTCATATAAATCCTTTAGTAACGGCTGTACAAACTGCTCGAATTTTACATAAAGAGAATTCGGCGCAAAAATATTTCCTATTCTATTAATGCCTTTTTTTCTCAATTCTTTTCCAGAAGCTTTAAAATCTCCAATTACAAATTTTCCTAAACATTTAATTATGTCTTCTTCAATTCCTCCGGCTGTTGTAACGACAACATTAACTTTTTCATGTTCGATAATATATCTAAAGATATCTCTTAATCCAGAAGAGACCATATTCGAGGTATATCCTAAAAAGATGAATGCTTTCTCTTTGATCATTTCGTTAACAATTTGGATTGCCTGAGAAAAATGAGCCGCCTGAAATCCTGTTGTTTTCAGACTTTCTATAATTTTTTTATAATCAACTCCCTTATTAAAATCATATCCTTTTATTGCAGTTCCTTTTATTAGTTTATTATTCCTAAGTAGATTTTTTCTCGCAATTTTTTCTTTATCCATAAAGAAGTTTATCCTGAAATAGGCCTGAATAAATTGAGCATTATGATAAATAATATGATTACTATAACAAATCCGACTACAGTTGATGGATTAATCATAAATCTGCTTTCATATGCTTCATCATAACGCATTAAGCCCCCAAATGCACCTGGAAGAGATATTTTATTTTCTGCCATGCTTTTGTATAGAGACAAGGGTATAAAAATATGATGTTTTTGCGAGCTGTTGTGCTATCCGATTAATATTTCCTATCGATAAATTAATCCTCTTTGCCATATTTATTCTTTTCTCCTTTTTCTTATAAATGCTTGCTTTGGAGTCTCAAGCATTTCAAAATTTAAACTTCTATGTGGGCGAACTTCATTGTACCAAACTAAAAATTCTTCTTTTGTTTTGAATGCTTTTCTATGGAACACCTTCATGAAATTGAGAATCTCTATACCAACTTTTTCTCCATTTCTTCTCTTGTTCTTTATAATAAACATGTGAACTAATTTCTTCCATATACTCCTCAACAGAGGGTTTATATACTAACACTAACCTGTAATCTATTATATTTCTATTCGCTGTAATACCAGATCCTTTATTAAGAAAAGGCTTTAAAAGTCTGAATGCTTCTGAAGTAAAAACTTTTTTTGCCTCTATATGTCCTGCTTGTTCTGCGCTTGCTTTAAAACCTTGATTGAGATTAATACCCGAAGAGTCGCTGTTATCCATCAAAAGATATACCTGAATTAACTTATCAAGATTTTGTTTTTCATTCATTTTATTTTTCCCTCTCCCCTTTCAAGTCTCTTTTGCAATTTTTTAAAAAAATCATCTCTAGAAAGGTTATACTCTTGCATTCTTTTTTCTATTAATTCTTTAAATATTTCAAATCCTTTATTAGTCGCATAAAGAGTTGGGTAATTTTCATAATATCTAAATCTTATCACTTTTCTGTTTTCTTCTGAATATGCTCTTGCTTCTTCAATATGCCTTGCGACATTATGAGCAAGCATTTCTAAAGGACAGTACTCTCCTTCATTACTTTTAATTAATTTTCTTAATATATCCAGGGCAAAGCCTGCTCTGTCCAACATCCACAATCTATCTGCTTCTCTGTGGCTTAAAAGGAGTTCTATATGTTTATCTAAAGGGCTGAAAGGGGGGCTATCATGGAGAGAAATTATATAGACTGTTCCATCTGTCTCATCTTGCGAATAAAAAGGTGGAAGTTTATTCTTAAATATTAGATCAGAGCGATATACTCTTCTTCCAAGAAAATCAAATCTTTTGTTTATTGCTTCTGCCAATTTCTTGAATTCTTCTGCAGCCTCTTGCTGATGCAACTTGCGGATTTCTTTATCTCTAAATTGAGTTCCTGCTGTAATTGGATAGGCGCAATCGTGACATATAGCAGCACTAAGAAGCTTTTTTCTATCATAATCTAGATAACCACCAAGTCCTGAAAAAGGCATTCTAAGAGAAAAATCAGGAGGAGCATCTGGGTCAATTTTGTTCAATTCTCCAGTCGTAATCTTTGAAGCATAATCAACAACTGCTATGGTATGTTTTTCATCTGTATCAGAAACAAAATCAACAAAGTCTTCCAAACCTTTTATTGTTTTTAATCTTTCTGGCAAGTCTCTGTCTCTCCCTGCTAATTTCATTCTAGCTTTTGCACGATCAAAAAGAAAATACAAAGGCTTTTGAAGATCTTTTGGAATATGCTCATTTATATCTGGGCGGTATAAATCTGTTAGAGTTCCCATATACTCTAAACCATCTAAAAATCCTTGGTCAACATCTATTCTATTTCCTCCAACAGATATTTTTGTTTTTTTCATTACATGTATGGCAAGGATACCTCTGCTTTGAAGCAGAGAGAGGAATTGCCATCTCCAATATTTAATCTTTGAGTGGTAAAAGAATTATTAATAGCAATCTCTGTCTGGTTCTTTCTCAATTCCGGGTTTGTTTGTGATAACATTTTTTCTTTAATTGATACCTCGCCCTTTAGGGTTGGTTGTTCATTTTTAACTTTTTTATCTCCAAGTATCATGCAGCCAGTTTTCATACCACTCATCCAAAGTCAGTTTTAGATTTGGTTCAATCTTCCAGTGGAACTTAACTGTTTTAGGATCGAATCCTCCCTTACTAAAATAAAGCTCTCGAAATATTCTTCTGCCTCTTCTCTCTAGCAATAAAGAAATCTCAAGACTAGCACAACTTCCAAAACTAATTCTCCTTACATAAAATTTTATAGGCTTATCTAAAGGTATTAGTTTGCGCGAAACATAAACCAATTGTTCTGCACTAAATACTTTTTCAGCTTCAATTTCTAGTGGTCCGTTTCTATAACGGATATCTAGCTGAGGGTCGTCTTCGCCTTTATCATAATATACTTTAATTTGCTTTAGCTCATCATACAAATCTTTTCTTTGAGGGCTAGGTAGGTCAGTTGTTTGTTCATTATTCATGGATTTAGTATTACTCTTGGCAATATAAATATATTTAAAGTATAATAAGTATTAATAATTATAAATTCAAGTACATATCTATGCTCTCTTAAAAATGAATAGAAAGATACTTCAGGCAGGACCTGTAACATTGGCAATATCCCTCCCAATGGATTGGGTAAAAAAATTCAGATTAGAAAAAGGCCAAGAATTAGATGTTGAACAAAAAGGGAATGCACTCAGAATTTCTACTAAGCACACAATTGAAGAAGAATCTGCAAGCCTTGATGTTTCTTCTCTTCATCCTGTTTCTACTAAAGTTATTGGTATTCTTTATAAGATGGGTTATAAGAAGATAAAAGCTTATTACACTCCAAATAAGACGGTTGAAAGGCGAGGAAGATTAGTAAAAGAAATTGATATGATAAAAAACACATTTGACCACCTCACAGGAATGCAATTTTGGGAAATAGGAAAGCACGATGGAAAAAATTATGCTCTTTCAGTGGAAAGCGCAAAAGTCAATCCAGGTGAGTTTACAAATGTCTTAAACAAACTTTGCTTGCATCTGATTCATCAAGCAGAACAAGTCTATGAATCCTTATCACAAAATAAAGATTCCTTTGATGAAGCACTTTTGACAGAAAGGCTGATAACTCAAACAACAGATTTCTGCACTAGAATTCTTTCCTCATTTAGCTTTGAATCGGATAAGAAAACTATGGTTTATTATGACTTGATTCTTAAACTTGAATCTTTAGGAGACAAGTTTTTCGAGATTTCTCTTCACTTTACCAAGAACAAAGAAAGAATTGATAAATACACTCTCAAATCTCTAGAAAAATCTGTAAATCTGACAAAAGAGCTTATTTCCGTTTATAGAAAATTTGATATAAAGAAGTTTGTGTCTTTAACAAATGAGCTGGATAGTTTAAGAAAAGATAATGAAGAAAAAATTAAGAAGCACGAAGTTAGGGGCATTATTTCTTACAGTACCTACTCTATTCTTGTTGAACTTAATGAGTTGGTAGAAACATTGTATTTCTTAAACTATGATTATTTTAAAGACTAGAAATAATCTATTGCTTTTTTTCATGTAGTCATATCTCTTCAATATTCATATTGGTTTGTTGTATAAAAACTGCTTTATTATGTCAAGATGCTTGACGAAAACCACACCTTTTAAGATGTGGTAAACGCAAGGACTTTTTGATATGCTTTTTTAACTCGTTTACACAGCAATAATTCCAAAATTCCAGACGTTTATTCTATAGCTCATGTTTTTGTATAAGCTAGAATAGGTGATGTTTGTTTTTCAACTGATCTTTTCCAAAAGCCTTTTTTTATTTTTACCTGGGGCGTCCTTGCCCCATAAGACGAAGATTCTGTTTATACGAGACCAGTATCTTTTAGGGACGATTTTCTGGAGCTCTAATTCGGTTTTTTCAGGAGTTTTTGTTTTTACTATGTTTAATACATTGCTAATTCTATGGACGTGAGTGTCTACTGTGATGCTGTCTTTTGAGTGGCATTCGCTCAGCACGAGATTTGCTGTTTTTCTTCCGACGCCGGGAATTTTAATTAATTCTTCCATGGAGTCTGGAACCTTACCGTTATAGTGTTTAATCAAGAATTTTGCTGCAGATATAACATTCTTAGCTTTTGTTTTATTATAATTTAAACTTTTAAATATTTTCAAAATTTTTTTATATTCAGCATTAGACAAAATTTCTAATTTATTATACTCTGCAAATAATTTTTCTGCGACTGGAATTGTTGTTTCATCTCTACTTTGTGCGGACATAATTGTTGCTATAAGCGTCTGCCAATGCTCTGCCCAGCCTTCTCCTGCAAGTCTTTTCGTATTTTTTTCATATGTCTTTTCTGCTTTTTTAAAGATATTTAGAAAATAGATTCCTTTGTTCATTTTTATTGCTCTTTATTTAATGGCCTCGAGGGGATTTGAACCCCCGACACCTTGGTTTCTACAAACTTCAATCAGTTTTCTAGTGCTCCTAGAAACTTTCTATTTGTAAGAGCCAAGTACTCTAACCGGGCTGAGCTACGAGGCCTTATGAGTAAAAAGAAGAATTGTTTAAATAGGTATCTGGGCAGCTAAATTTAAAATATTTACCTATACTTTCTCCAGCTATAGTTGCACTTGGTGCATTTGTAGAAGCTTGTTTCTGCTTCATCACTGGATCGGGTTTGAGTTGTCCAAAAATAAGCATTTTTGTTCTTGCATTTCGGGCAGTCTATTTGAGTTATAGGGTACACGTTTTCAGATTTTTCATTTATTACAGCAACTGTTTCTTTATTTGTCATTTTCTCGCCAACTTCTATCTTAAATTTCTTTTTTGGTTTATAGCCGCAGCCTACACAGGCAGCTTTTCCTTTTGATATTGCAATTATTCTCCCGCACTTTTCGCAGAATTCCATTGTATCTTATGTAACAAAGGGTTTTTAACGCTTTGGTTGCTATTTACATAGTCCTCTCTCTTTTGGGTTTCTAAATGGCTCATAGAATATCAGCTTGATCCATCCGATAAGAGGTATTTTTATAAATGATTTTCCTAAAATCTTATCATCTTCTATATCGCTTTCAAGACCGTTTGAGAATTGGCCCTGATTATTATCTCCCTTTGTGGAAGTAGGATTAATTGTTACTATTCTGTGTATAATAGGATATTGGGTGCCTGCATTAAATATTATTATGTCTCCTTTATTATATTTTAAATATCCAGTTACGATTATTATATCTCCTTTATTAAGGCCGCGTTTAAACGAAAATGTTTTGAATTCTTCTTTTGCAATATTTCTTGACTCATACCATTGTCCATTTTCCTCCCACCATTTATCAAATGAAGACTCATGATACATTGAGCATGACTGAACTACAACTAAAGGAAACGACGAGCCGGTAATCAATGATAGAAGGGGGAATAAGATAAATTTGATAACTATAATTGCTAGAACTAACGAGACAATCCATGATTGCCAAGTATCTTCTTTCAGAAATCTCCAAAATTTTATTAAATTTTCCTTTATACTCATTTAATTTATGAGTTTTCTAGGTTTTTAAACTGTTTTGATAATTTTTCTTTGTATTCTATGATTCGCTCTAAATCAAAAATATGGCGTTCGTCTTTGCGTTTTTTACAAAGATCTCTTTTTAAATCTTCGAGATAGCTGATATTCACCAGATTAATTATTCCTCCTTTCGTTTGATAATTTGCTCCGCAATAATACTCTGGACAGTTTCTCACGCAGTCATCATTAGAGAATAGAAGGCTGTCTCTTACATCGTGAATATAAATATCAAAATAATCTATTCTTTCTTTATGAGCTTGAATTATACCTCTTCTGTCTTCAATTTTTATCAGCCGCCAATTTTTTTTCATTCTGCCAAGTTCTGATTCATTATTTTCTAAACTAGAACAGATGTTTTCTATTTGTTCATAATTTAAAGGAAGATAATAATCTAGTTTTTTTGTTTCTGATATATGTGCATTCCATATCCTAGAAAATATGAAATAATTGGATCTGTTTGCTTTTGATAATAAATTTAATAATCTTTCACTTTGGACTCCAATATGGTGGGCGTTATGTTTTCTTTGAATTTTTCCTATTGTTAGATATATGGACAGTCCTCCAGAGAGAGCCCATCCTTCACATTCATGAAATATCTGATAGATATACTCAAGATCTTTTTCAATAGCATCTTGATAGCTTGCATCTTCGACTCCAATGAGATTCAGCTCTCTTTTGTGAATATCATTTTTCACAATCTGTATGCCTCTATTGATTATTAGTTGATAAAGATGGTTGTCTTTTAGAGAATTTATTAATGAATTCATTTTTATTTTTAATATATAAGAGATTAGAATACTCAGTGTTATTTTTAACAACTAAATCTCATTTTTTTATCAGGGGAGTTGTATATTTAAATTCTATTGTAATTGTTTCTATTCTTTAACGCTCGTAGAAATCCTCGGACTTTAGTCCGAGGTTGTTTGTGAGGATTTCTCCGGCGGTCACAAAACCACGAACAAACCCCATACTTTAGTGCGGGGTTAAACCCGAAGGGTTTTGTGACAGATACGCTGCGCGATTCATACAAACCAAGCTCTGAGCTATGCGCCTTAGTCATGCGCCGTGCGGTCCACGCAGAGCAAGCTCCTTGGGAACTTTTGACTCTGACGAGTACAAAGTGAATTCTTCCCGCACAATTATCAATGCGCCGTGCGGGAATCGAACCCGCGCGGCAAGCTTGGGAAGCTTGAATACTGCCACTATACTAACGGCGCGCAATTAATTTTTTTGCTATTTTGATTGAAAAGCGTAGTAGCTATAAGCGCAAATTATAATCATGAGAACATCTATTGCTAAACAACTTGAGCAGATTTTTTTTATGATAAAAAGCTGTAAATATATAAGATATATCGAGATGCATGCTCCAAGCAAAGTTGCTTTTTTATATAAAATATAACCTCTTTCGTAATAAATTACTGATAAATAAATAAGAAGCAGTGAAATGAATGCCGTGAATCCCCATAAGCTTAGTCTGACGCCTGCAATTTTTCCATATTCTGAGTTTTGCACTGTGTTGCAATCTGTTCCTCCTATACATAGATCAATACTATTGAAATTTGAAATTAGTATTGTTAATGTTAACAATATCTCCAGGCAAATAAATGCCAATATAATTTTTTCTATTGATCTCATTGTTTTTCCAGAATTTTGATTTTTAATAATGTTCCTATCGACACTTTTATAAACAATTATTTCTGTGAAGTTTTAGGATCCCGTAGCTCAGTTGGTTAGAGCGCTGCTCTGATAATGTTTATCAGGAAGGCAGAGGTCCCAAGTTCAATTCTTGGCGGGATCATTTATGTCAAAGAACTTGAGCATGCTCAATATATCTTTTACTATTCTTCTGTTTTGAATTCAATTATCAGCTTGTCGTTATCAATGGAGAACCTATGCAGAGGAAGGTTGATTGGAAGAGAATTAACATATACTTTTTTCTCTCCTATCGCTTTTATTTCATATCCTGATTCTATCTTTGAAACAAATACATCTTGAGGAGAAATAATACCTGGCGTAAACAGTTCATAAATTACTTTATCACTTAATCTCTTAATATTTGTTTTTGCCGTTGTTCTAGGCAGACCTTCCATTTTAGACATCTGATCTTCTGTTATTTTTCTTTGTAGTATTGACTGCTGCGATCCTCTTTTTGTCTGCTGAGGAGACATTCCAATTTTTATTTTAATACTATTAGGCATCTGCGATATATTTGTTTTTTCCATATCTCTGAATTGTTTATCTATATTTTTTATGAAATTGTTCATTAGAGAGCCTATCATTTTCTCCATTATTGTCGTATCTGATGATATAAACTGCTGTTTGAATTTGTTTTCATCTGTTGTGTCTCTTCTGCCAAGCATTCCGAAGTCCCGCAACTCCTGCTCCGGGTCGAATTGAGGATTTCCGCACCAAGGGCAGAAACTATACTTTTCATTGATTGCAGAATCACATGAATAACATTTTAATTGTTCTTTTTTAGATTTTTTTTTAAATATCATCTTTTATACAATAAAATAAAGCTTTTAAACTTTTTGTATTCTCAGTCTTTATTTTATTGTATGCTTAAACCAATGGATTTCTGCGTTTATTGAGCGGAAGAGGTGTATCAGATGGAAGTTTGGGGGGCGTAGAGAATTTACTTTTCTCTGCTCTTTTATTTTTGGAACTAGAATAACTGAGACTATGCTTCTGCCTATTGCTGAAACAAGGAAGACAAAAATAAATGGGTTCATTGACTGAGGATGCAGATAGTCTATTAAGAATCCGCCTAAAAGAGAGCCTAGGAAAACCCCTATTCCTGCTAGAATATTAGTGTATGTTATACATAGGGCTCGATTTTTTGGAGAAACAGCGTCGTATGTGAAATTATTTACTGAGAGAAGCATACCTGCATTTGCAATTCCTGCTATAATCTGCAGGACGACTAAAAGGACAGGCGCTTTAATAAACATCCAGAGTAAAGGATTGATGCTGAATAGAATGCAGGATAAGGCAAATATTTTTTTATTGCCATATTTATCAGCTAATCTTCCAATAAATGAGGAGGAGATTATCGTGAAAAGTACAGAGCTGATTATGATTATTGTGTAGATTTTATATGTGAAATTCAGCTCTTTAAGCATATATACAGAAAAAAAAGGGCTGGCTATCATTAATGTAAAATTAAATAATGCATTGCTTACTGAAAATTTGCCATAATTGTCCATTCTTTTTAAAAAAGAAAAGATTGAGAAATAATTTGTTTTTTTAACAGGGAATTTTGGAGAGTATTGTTTGTTAAGAAGATAGTAAGAAATTAATCTCGCAATAGAAGCTATTATGAATAGAATGCTAAATCCTAACAGTACTATTCCTTTTGTTTTTAATGCGTCAATCATCATTCCGCCAATTAATATTGCTGCAAGTCCGACTGCACCATTTATTCTTCCTTTTCTTCCGAAATATTTTCCTCTTTGGTTTTTGGGTACTAGATCGCCCATCCATGAGAACCATGCAGGATAGGCTATGCCCCCCATTGCTGCGAAGAGAGCGTATAATAATATTAAAATCCAAGGAAGATGAGACAATCCTATGCTTTTCCAATAGAAGAAGCTAAGCGAGGCAATAGGTATAAGCATAACCGCTTGCATAAGGACAAAATTCCGAACAATTTTTTTTCTTGAGTTTTTATCCATTAGCTTGTCGCCGATAATCTGAGCTAAGGGAGCTATTAATCCTGATATTGAACTAAGAAAACCGATATTTAGAGGACTGGCTTTTAGCTCCAAAGCAAAAGGTGTGATGTATGTTTCTGCCAAGCCTGCTGAGAAATTTGCTGCTGATCCTTCTTTAATGCTGACAGAAAGAGCCTGCTGTTTTTTTTGCTGTTCTGTTTGAAGAAGTTTTTTCATATTCTCTTTTACTTTTTTAAGTGGGGTTTTTGGTTAATAAAACTTGTTCTTTTGGTATTTTATTAACTGAAAATAAAAAATAGTCTTGTTAAAAAATAGGCGAGCTTTGGACAACTCTCCCTAACTTCGTTTGGTCGGCACGTTGCACTCTCACTCTGCTACGCTCCGTTCGCTTACGTTATGTGGTTTTTCTGCGAGAAAAAATGCCGAAGCGAAGCGTAAGCGCAGTATGACATAGGTTCGAAAGATTTAAATACTAGTGTATACCTTATGTGTATACATAGGGGATGTATGAAATGACAGATATATTCGATACAAAAATAGTTTGTAAAAACTGCGATAATGAAATGTCTTCTACAATTGTTAATAGAAATGGATTTGAATTGAGGGCAGTCCAATGCAATAAATGTGGAGATACAATTACCCATCCGGCTGATTTAAATGGTTTTGAACATTTTAATAATCTGCGAGGCAAGACTTTCAATGTCAAGCTTCGAATGGTTGGGAATAGCCACGCAATTAGTATACCTAAAGAGATTATTGATTTTATCAATGAACAGCATCGCTCTATGAGGACGAGAATGGATGATATGGTGCGCTTGTGTTTTGAAGATTTTGAAACTTTGAAAGTGAGGTTTAACGATGAAGACGAATGATGAAGTTAAGTTGAAAATTGTAGAAGCATTACAAGATGATGCTTATAAGGGAATTGCGCGTATTGATCCTCATTTGATGAAGTTGATGAATTTGAATAGAGGCGATATTATTTCTATAAAGGGGCAGAGAGAGACAGTTGCTATTGTTGACAGGGCGTATCCTGCAGATGTAGGTGAAGGAATTATTCGTATTGACGGTTTAATAAGAAAAAATGCTAAAGCAGGGGTTGGGGAGCAGGTACTTGTATCTAAAGCAAATGTGCGGCCCGCTACTAAAGTGTCGATTGCTCCTGCCCAGCAAGGAATTATGGTTCATGGAGATCCTGAAATGTTTAAGCAAGGGCTTCTTGGAAGAGCGGTGCTGAAGGGCGATTTGATCTCGCTTGGAGGAGTGCAGAGAAGAAGGGATTTGATGGCTGAAGGAATGCCTGATATTTTTGGAGATTTGAATGATTTGTTTGGAGCAAATTTTGGTTTTGCCGGCTTTCAACATTTGAAGTTTGTAGTTGTTTCTACACAACCTACTCAAGCTTGTATTATTAATGAAAATACTGAGGTGACTTTACATTCTAAAACAGTTGACATAAACGAGGAAACTGTTCCTGATGTTACTTATGAAGATATTGGAGGATTAGTTGATGAAGTTAAGAAAATTAGAGAGATGGTTGAATTGCCTTTGAAACATCCTGAAATATTTGACAGGCTGGGTATCGAAGCTCCCAAAGGTGTTATTTTACACGGGCATCCAGGAACCGGAAAGACTCTTCTTGCAAAGGCAGTTGCTAATGAATCAGAAGCACATTTTATTTTATTGAATGGACCTGAAATCATGAGCAAGTTTTATGGAGAGTCAGAGAAAAAAATCAGGGACATTTTTGAAGATGCACAAAAGCATGCCCCTTCTATTATATTTATCGATGAGATAGATGCAATAGCTCCTAAAAGAGAAGATGTACAGGGAGAAGTAGAGCGCAGAGTTGTCAGCCAATTACTGACTATGATGGACGGTCTTAAGTCTAGAGGAAAAGTTGTTGTTATTGCAGCAACTAATCGTGTTAATTCTTTAGATCCTGCTTTGAGAAGACCTGGTAGATTTGATAGAGAGATTGAGATAAGTGTTCCTGATAAAGCTGCGAGATTGAATATTCTTAAAATTCATACAAGAAATATGCCTCTGGCTAAGGATGTTCATCTTGATTTTCTTGCAGGGAAAACACATGGGTTTGTAGGAGCAGATTTGTCGGCACTTACTAAAGAAGCTGCAATGAATGTTCTTAGGAAAGTACTGCCGAGTTTGAAGTTAGAGGAAAGTGAGGCTATCCCTAAAGAAGTCTTGGATAAAATTATAGTAATCTCTGAAGATTTTGAATCTGCTCTAAAAGTGGTTCGGCCTTCTGCAATGAGAGAGGTTTTTGTTGAGACTCCGAATGTAGGATGGAATGATATTGGAGGATTGGAGCAGACTAAACAAAGATTAAAGGAGGCTATTGAGTGGCCTTTGAAACATCCGGAAAGTTTTAAGAGGCTGGGTATTAGGGCCCCTAGAGGAATTCTGTTATATGGGCCGCCGGGGACTGGAAAGACAATGCTTGCAAAGGCAGTTGCTAAGGAGAGTGAATCTAATTTTATTCATGTTAAGGGCCCTTCTTTGTTAAGTATGTGGGTTGGAAAATCAGAAGAGGGAGTGCGCAAAATTTTTGAAAGAGCAAGACAAGTTTCTCCCTGCGTAATTTTCTTTGATGAGATTGATGCTCTTGCAGGAAGAAGAGGGTATGACCAGGGGAATAAGGTTAGTGATAGGGTTCTAAATCAGCTGCTAGCAGAATTAGACGGCCTTGAAGGGCTTAAAGATGTGACTATTATTGGCGCCACAAACAGGCCGGATATGTTGGATCCTGCTCTTTTGCGTCCAGGGAGGTTTGATAGAATTATTTTAGTGGATATACCTGATGCTGAGAGCAGGAAGAAGATTTTTGAAGTGCATCTGAAAAATACTCCTCTTGCAAAGGATGTTATTATCATGGATTTAGTGAAATTGACTGAGGGTTTTGTCGGAGCGGATATTGAAGGACTTGTTTTAGAATCTGGGATGCATGCCTTAAGAAAAGATGTTGATAGTAAATTAGTAACTAGGGAGGATTTTGAAGAGGCTTTGAATAAAGTCAGACCTTCAGTTTCTCAGGATACTGCAAAGCGCTATAAAAAATTAGAGGAATATTATTTAAAGAGTGCTAAGGCAGGGATAGAAGTTGGGCCGTTATATACTGGGTAAATAGTTTATAATTATTTCTTAAAAAAAATAGACCTTATCCCAGACTCATACTCATCTCTCGCTGCTTCTGAAACATATCTTCTTGAAAACTCTAGGACTTCTGCTAAAGATAGTGCAGAAATGCTAACTTCTGCTCCAGAAATTCTTTGCGAAGTGCCTTCAGCAGTTCTCAACACCCCATAAGCCGCTCTTTTTTTGTCCAAGCCCAAGAGACTACAATCTAGATCACGATTGTTCGGAGGAGAGCCAAACCACATGTAATTAATAATTGCCCGACTATTTGAATATCCGTGAGGATTATAGAAATTTATTGCTTTTTTATTGAATTTATCAAAGTAAGGCTTAGTTTGCTTTCTAAAGATGAACTGAGATTCAGGCATTTCAGGAGTTAAAGTCAAATCTTCCTCTCGTGAAACAATAAGTGTGCTTCTGTCTTCAGGAGCCATAGATTCTTGGCTTCTTGCGAGCGCTTCAGCTGCCTCATAAACCCCCTTACTTGTCTCAAAATACCTTCCACTTGCATGATCTCTAACAGCAGCAAAAGCCATTAAAGGAGCCATCAAAATAGAGTCTCTAACTAAAATAGTTTTTCCGCCCTTTAGTACAATAAATACCATGCTTGTTCTTGAGTAATCTTCAGAAACACCAGCTAAATATATTTGAGCAACTTCATCAGGAGCAGCAAGTGTATGAATGCCTTTATCTGCAAAAGCTCGCAATTGCTCATCTAAAGGCGCAGCTACATAGTAAATATCTCCCAAGCCTTCTACCGTTCCTATCTTTTGTGCTTCATATGTCATGCTTTTTTTGAGAATAAGAGATATTTAAACCTTTCTATTTGTTACTATTTAGAAATTAAAGTTAAAAACCCCGGGGTTTTGTGATTTAGACCATAAAATGCAAAGAAAGAGTTTAAAAACTTTAGAGTCATAAAAAGAGTATGGAACAATCAATGAATGTTAACAAAGAAATTTTAGCAAAGTTGGCTAAATTGGAAGCTGATATTACTTATTTGAAAGAATACTTAGAAGATACTTCACTTACTGGAGAAGATATCGAGGCTTTGCGAGCATATCACGCAGAGAAGAAGGAAGGAAAGTTTATTTCGCACAAACAACTTAAAAAAGAACTTGGGCTATAATGTTTGAGCTATTCTATTCAAACCAAGCCCTTAAATTTCTAAAAATACTGATAAGGTGCTTGTGAGAAGAATAGCGGAGAAATTAGAAGAGTTGCAAAACAACCCTTTTCCACACGATATGAAACGAATAGAAGGAGATAGTCTTTTTAGGATACGAGTTGGAAAAGTAAGAATCCTATATGAAGTAGATTATGTTCATAAACAGATAGGTATTGTCAAGATTGATAAAAGAGAACGCGTATATGAGTAATAGAAATTGATTCAAGGTTAAAAACCCTTCGACTTTTATGATTTAGGGAGCCGCGAACTTTAATACTCAGTGAATTTTTGGCTGCGAAGGGCCGCAGCTCAAAACTTATTTATATTAATGATTCGGAATTATTAAATGATAATTGATAGATATAAATATTTTTTAGTTATTTTAGCAGGAATTGGAATATTTTTTCTAGTTTATGCCCCTCATTTTTCTTATCCTTATCCTTTGCATGTTGATGAATGGCATCATATAACTGAGGCTTTGAAATTAGGAAGCGGAGAATATACATCTGGGAGCTTTGGGCTAGAAATAGGATTTCATTTATTTTTATATTTATTGTCAAAATTTTTTGATTTAATTTCAGTGTATAAGTTTCTGCCTGCAATATGGGCTGTTTTTTCCAGCTTGACTCTTTTTTATGTTGTTATGAAGAAGAGCAGAAATTTCTGGATTTCTTTTTTCGCCATGATTTTTTTCGCATCAATTAAATCAAATGTTAATATCTTAGGATTGTGGTTTTTTACACCTTTAACTTTCTCGATACCATTTATTTTTTTGTATATACATTTTTTTAGTGAAGGATTAGCGCGTGAAAATAAGAAATATATTCTCATCAGTTTTGGAATTATGTTTTTTCTTATTTTTGTACACTCTATATCTGTTTTTTTTTCAGCTATGTTTTTAATTTTCACAGCTTTTTACTACCGTTCATATATATTTAAAGAGTGGAAATTTTTCTCTTTATTTATTTTTATCCCTGTTACCGGAGCGTTATTTTACAAACAATTGTTTAATCTAAATTTTTCTGAGTTATTTATAAATATCTTTTCTGCCTTACAATTTAAAACAGGCTGGACTATCTTCGAGCTTGATAATTCTTTTTTTGAGATTTATAGTTTAATAGGATATTTTCTGGCTTTTATAGGATTTTTTTATCTTGTTTTTTCTAAATTGAAAAGAGTTTCTTATATTACTTATTTATTTTGGCCTCTTATGCTTCTTTTATCTATTTTTTTATATAGAGTGATAGATGTTTCTTATTTTTCTCCCTATCAGAGAAATTTATATTATTTTGCACTTAGTCTTCCATTGCTTAGTGCTTTTGGAATGAATTTAATAATTGAAAAATTTGCGAGCAACAAATACTATATATCTAATGCTAAATTTATTTTTAATAGATTTTTATCTTTTCTTTTAATTGTGCTTTTCCTTTTATCTTCTTTTGTTTCTTATTATGAGCTGCCTTCTGGCCTTAAAATATATCATTTAATTGAGGATTCTGACCTTGAAGCTTTAGATTATTTATCTGAACTTAAACATACTAAAGTTATGGCTCCGAAAGATGTTTCAAATGCACTCTATGCATTGACTGGGCATGAACCTGTCGGAGCTTTATATTTTTATGGCAATGGAGAAGCAGTTGATTTGTTTTTTTCTTCTGAATGCGATGTAAAAGAAGATATTCTTGAAGAGCAGGAGGTTGAATATGTTTTTTCAAGGGAACCGATTGACTGCGGCTGGGAATTAGTCTTTAATAACAGAAGATATGTATATAAGAGATGAGTTTTTGATTGAATAATATTTATATAATATATTTATTAGTTAAAATGGTGAATAGAAATTTTTTAGATGGGGTTCCTGAAGTAAGCGTGATTTTGCCGTGCAGGGATGAAGAGGAAGCAGTTGGCGGGTGTATACAATTAATTAAGAAAGTTTTTAGAGAGAATAATATTATTGGAGAGATAATTGTTTCTGATTCTTCTTCTGATTCTTCTCCAAATATTTCCAGACGTTTGGGAGCGAGAGTGGTAAAGCATGATAAGGAAGGTTATGGTATTGCTTGTATGGAAGGACTGAAAGCTGCGAGAGGAAAGTATTTGTTTCTTGCTGATGCAGACGGGAGCTATGATTTTGCTGAGATTCCTCGTTTTGTTGATGCATTGCGGCAGGGAGCAGATATGGTTGTTGGCGATCGGTTTGCAGGAAAGATGGAGAAAGGCGCGATGCCTCTTACACATAAATGGATTGGAAATCCTGCGCTTTCCTTTCTTCTGCGGCTCTTTTTTAGTGCAAAGGTGAAGGATGTGCATTGTGGGATGCGGGCTATCACCAAGGGTGCATGGAAAAAATTGTCTTTGCATACGACAGGAATGGAATTTGCTTCAGAGATGATTGTACAGGCAGTCAAGAAAAAACTTACCATAGCAGAGCTTCCTATTGTTTATCATCGTCGGTGCGGGCGGTCTAAGTTGAAGACGCTCTCTGATGGATGGAGACATTTGCGTTTCTTATTATTGTACAGCCCTCTCTACCTTTTTCTGCTGCCAGGCATTGGACTTTTTCTTTTAGGTCTAGTGAGTATGCTTATACTCTATTTAGGTGGAGGACGGGTTGTTGGTGTAGAGTTATTCTATCATCCTATGTTTCTTTCTTCTATGCTTATCATCGTCGGTTATCAACTTATCTTCTTTGGATTTTTTGCTAAAACTTATTCTATGATTTACTTAGAAGAGAAGAGCAGTTCTATGGCTTTTTTTCTCAGGCATATAACTTTAGAAAAAGCGCTCATGAGTGGTTTAGCTATGGCTGGTATTAGCGCTATTATGTACTTGTCTATTTTTATCCAGTGGTTGCAGAGTGGTTTTGGTGAGTTACAAGAAGTAAAAAATGCAATTATTGCTCTGACTTTAGTGGTTTTAGGAGTGCAAACCTTTTTTTCTGGTTTTATGCTGAGCGTGCTGGGAATAAAGAGGCACTAAGATTTACACATAGATTTATTGTTGATTTATATTCATGAATAAACTTATAAAAGGAAAAACTATTAAAGATAATGAAAGAGCGGAAAAGAATTCTTATTATTTCACCTACTCCCAGCCATCCACAAAATGCAGGAAACCGTGCACGCATTTACGCTCTTGCATCATCAATACAAAAAAGAGGTTATGAAGTTCATTTTCTTTATTGGGATCGTGAGCGTCACAGCAACCATGTGGAGAGAAAACCAGATATTCCGGCTATGAAATTATTTTGGGATAATTTTGTGTATGTTCCTCTTAATTCTCCTAACTTTTTTCAGCGTGCCGATGCTCTTTTTCACTACACTTCTGGAATAGCAGGAAAACTTATTAAAAAATATTTTTCAGAGTTATATAGGGAACTCAAGCCTTATTTTCCAGATGCTTTTTCTACTCTATACCCTATGAAAAGAAAAAATACAGGTTTAGACAGATTTTATGATATTAGTCTTGATTACAGGATTAAAAAAATGCATGCAAAATATATTTATGATGCTATAATGGTTGAATATGTATTTATGTCAAGAGCATTAGAGGCGGTAGGCAATGAAGTGGTTAAGATTATAGATACTCATGATGTATTTACAAATAGAAATAAAAAATATAGCAAGAAAAGAATATTTGAAGATTTTTTTTCGACAACAATATCAGAAGAGGCGAGAGGCATTAAAAGAGCGGATATAATTATTGCTATCCAAAAAGAAGAAGCAAAATTCTTGAGAACCTTGACAAAAAAGCCCGTGATTATAATAGGACATATCACTTCCTTAAAAAAACCTCAAAAAACTAAAGTAGGAAACAATATTGCTTTTTTAGGATCAGGAAATAAAGCAAATATTCATGGTGTAAACTTTTTTATTAAAAATATTTTTTCCAGGATAAAAATGCATTTGCCAAATGTAAGACTTATTTTAGCAGGGAATATAGGCCATAAAATTAAAGCAGTAGAAGGCTGTAAGGTATTAGGGGAAGTAAAAAACATTGCGAAATTTTATGATAGTGCTGATGTGGTGATAAGCCCGCTTTATGTAGGTACTGGCTTGAAAATAAAAGTTGTTGAAGCGCTCAGTTATTCCAAGCCGATAGTTATGACATCTCATAGTGCCGAAGGTTTAGATAGAAAGAACAAAGCATTTTTGGTTGCAGATGACCCTGAATCTTTTTCAAACGCAGTAATCAGAATACTTACTGACCATAAGCTTTATAGAAATCTAACAACAGGAGCCTATAAATTTTCAAAAAATTATCAGAAATTAAATAAGAAGAACATATCAACTCTCCTAAATATGATAAAATGAATTATAGACTTCAATACAATGCAATTTAATAAAGGGGCAGAGTTGGCAGAGCTTCTATGAAGATAGCTATCTTCCATAATTTTATGGACAACATCGGAGGTGCAGAGATGGTGTGTTTGACCTTAGCTCGAGAATTACGAGCCGATATATACACAACTAATATTGATAGAGAGAAGATACGAAAAATGGGGTTTGCTAATGTGAAAGTTATTTCTATAGGGAGTATACCTCTTCAGGCTCCTTTTCGTCAGCAAATGGCCTTGTTTCGGTTTAGAACTCTGAATCTTGGAAAAAAATATGATTTTTATATTATTGGAGGGGATTGGGCAGTGTCTGGTGCTTTACAGAATAAACCTAATCTTTGGTATGTGCATTCACCTCCGCGAGAGCTATGGGATTTATACCATTACACTCGAACTTACATTGTTGAATGGTATAAGCGCTGGCCTTTCGATGCTTGGGTATTTTGGAACAGGTCTTTGTATAGAAAATATGTGAGAGAAGTTGATAAAATAGTTTGTAATTCGAAGAACGTACAAGTAAGAATTCATCGTTATCTTGGAAGAAATGCCTTAGTGGTATATCCCCCTATAGATACTTCGCTTTTTTATTATCAGAAAAATGGAGATTTCTGGTTGAGTGTGAATAGACTTATTGCTCATAAGAGAATTGATTTGCAGATGCACGCGTTTGCTCAGCTTCCCCAAGAACAATTGGTTGTAGTAGGGAGTTATGAGCAGTCTGCTCATTTTCAGCAATATGTTTCATATATCAAGCGCATCGCTCCTTCTCATGTGAAAATTTTGAGCTGGGTGGATGCTGATAGATTGAGAGAGCTGTACGCAACATGCAAAGGTTTTATCACTACGTCACACAACGAAGATTTTGGCATGAATGCAGTAGAAGCTATGGCATCGGGAAAACCGGTAATAGCACCTAATGAAGGAGGGTATAAAGAAAGTATTGTAAATGGTAAAACAGGAATCTTAATTGATGATATTAATGTTTCAACACTTAAATCAGCTATTAATAAAATAGGAGAGAATCCTTTTATATATAAGAATGACTGTTTAAAACAGGCTAAAAAGTTTGATACAAAAATTTTTATTAAAAAAATTAAAGAGAAGATTTATGAAAAATCCTAAAATTTCAGCAGTTATTCCTGTTTTTAATGGGGGCGAGACTTTAGAAAAATGTTTGTCTTCTATTCTCAGCCAAACTTATAGAAATTATGAAGTTATTGCCGTAGATAATAATTCAACTGATAAGACAAAAGAAATTATTGAGAGATTTTCCCGCCAGAATAAAAAAGTTAGATATATTTTTGAACCATTTCGTTCTCGTGGAGCTGCGCGAAATGCCGGGATTAGAGCCGCCCATGGAAAAATTATTGCAATGACCGATTCAGATTGTATAATTCCTAAAAATTGGCTTTTTGAATTAACAAAGCCTATTCGTGAAGAATACGCCAAAATTACTATGGGGTATGAAAAAGATGTTATTCAAAGTTATTCAACAAGGCAAATTCAGCGTGCAAATAAAGAATTTTTGAGACAGTTTGTACTTGGAGAATATATAAGGCATTTGGACACAAAAAATTTTGCAATTCTCACATCTCTTGCTAAAAAAATAATGTTTGATTCTATGATATTTAATTTAGAAGATGTAGATTTTTATTTACGCTCTAGAAAACATGCCCATATAAAGTTTATTCCTGATGTGAGGGTCGGACATCATCATAAGTCTACAGTTTTAAAAGCAGCACGGCTAAATTTTAATAGAGGATATTGGATTTATAAAATTTTTCGAAAGCATTATTCTTTAGATGAATCTATTGGTAAAGAGATTATTTTTAGCGGAATTTCTTTTAAGTCTTATTTGTTCTATCCCAAGTGGATAGTTTCTGAATTATTTAGAAAACCAATCTCTGAAAGTTATTTTAATATTATTTTTGACTGCGGTTGGCGCTTAGGTGTTCTTAAAGGATATTTAGAAAGAAATTTCCTTCTTTAGTTTTCTGCTAAATATCCTTTCACTACTTTTTTAGTTTCTCCTTCCTTCTTAATCTTGCCATTGCTAAGCCAAATAACTTTATGGCAATGTTTTTCTATTAAATGCATATCATGGCTTACCAATAAAATTGCCACTCCTTGTTTTGCAAGTTTTTTTATTTCTTCAGAGCTTTTTTCCCTGAATTTCTCATCTCCTACTTCAAATACTTCATCAAGAAGCATGATCTCAGGAAAGCAATTTACTGCAATTGAGAATGCAAGGCGCTGCAGCATTCCATTTGAGAACTGAAATATCCTAGTGTCAACAAATTTTTCTAATTCGGAGAACGAAACTATATAATCGAATTTATTTTTTGTCTCTTTAATAGATAATCCATAGAATGTACAACATAGAAATATATTTTCTCTCATTGTCAGTCTTTCTTGTAGTCCGCTTGTTAAATTAATAATTGAGACTACTTTTCCAGTATTGGTTATTTTTCCGGAGTCTGGAGGATATATTCCTGCAATTATCCTTAATAAAGTACTTTTTCCTGAACCGTTGCTTCCTATTAATCCTTTTATTTCTCCTGATTTTACGGAGAGAGATACATTTTCAAGAACTGTAAGTGTTTTCTTCTGCTCTTTTTCTGTAAAAAATGCAACTGTTCTTTGGAGAGCTGTCTGGTTTTTTTTAAAGCTTAAGTTAAAGGTCTTGCTCACTTTTTCTATTTTTATTCTTTCCATTTATATGTGTTCTGCAAATTTATTTTTTAGTTTAGAAAATATAAAGTTTCCAATTATCAGGGAAACTAGTGCTGAAATAAATGCGCCTAAAATGAGAGTCCAGGATATAGAACTATTTATTAATAAATTACGGCTGATTTCTATAAAATAGTATATTGGGTTTATTAAATTTATTTTACTGATTGCATGACCCTCTAGATTATAAAATATAGGAGTTGCCAGCCAAAGCAAGCGCATTGCAAATGACCATATATTTTCTAGGTCTAAGAAGTATACAGTGAGTGCAGCAAGAGCCAAAGACACTCCATAGATGAAAAGACAGAAAATTATTAAAATTAGAGGGTAGAAGATTATATTAATCAAAGGCACTTTTTCTATTATCATTAATGCTATTATTATAATTATTTCTATAGTGTGAGAATATAGTTGTTTGATTACTGTTGCACCAATGAGAGAGAGTGATGGAATATTGATAGATTTTATAATCCATCTATGATTGAAAATAACTTTAGTAGCTTCCTGCGTTGTCTGCTGGAATAGATTAAATATGCTGATTCCTATAAATATATAAAGAGAATAGTTAGGTATACTTTTTCCTAAACTGTTTGAAAATATTGTGTAAAGCAGCAAAAAAATAAGGAGAGGATTCAGCAAATACCAAAAAATCCCTATATAACTCCCCTCATTTTTTAACTTAAACCAGCTTTCTGCTAGTATAAAAGATAATTCAATTTTGTTTTTAGTTTCTTTCTTCATTTATTTGTTTTATTTTGTTGTGATAATCTTTTCATTTTCTGTCAAAATTACTGTATGTTCTGCTTGTGCTACTTTACCGTTGCTTATCTCGGTGAGTAGAGGATAGTTATGCAGCAATCCTGCTTCTTCGATTCTTTTCAAGGCAAGTATTGAGCGAGAGCCGAATTTTTTTTCTATCCAGCGCGTGCAGAAAGGCAGACTCTTATATTCTGATTCTATAAATGATAGTATTTCTCTGGAGTTTTTATCCCTGACTTGCCCACTTTTTTTTAACATGTAAATCCCTGAGAGCCTGCCTTCTTTTACCGAGCCTAAGCCATTTGTGGAGAAGGGTTCTATCGCATATATTCCGGGGAGAAGTTTTTTGTTTTGCTTTGTATCAAAGTTTGGAATAGTGATTCCTGCGTGCAAGTTGTATTTTTCTATTGAATGGCCGGATAAATTATGAATTGGTGATAAGTTAAAAGATTTAATTGTCGATTCTATTATTTTTCCTATTTCTCCCAAGGTGCTTGTTTGATTTATTACATCTAATGCTTTCTGCAGTGCAGTTTCTGCAGCTTCGATTAATTTTTTATTTTCTTCATTGTCCTCTAAATCTAAAGATAATGCAGTGTCTGCAATATATCCGTCAATATGGATTCCAATATCCACTTTTAATAAACCTTCAGCAATTTCTGTATCATTAGTGACCGGAGTTGAGTGTGCAGCAATATTGTTTTTTGATAGATTAACTGGAAAAGCAGGTTTTCCGCCAAGCTCATAAATTTTTTCTTCTATTCTTTCAGCTATTTCTAATAGTTTCATTGATGGTTTTATGAAGGATTTTGCGTATTCTACTACTTGTTTTGCTATTGAGCCAGATTTTATTAATTTTTCTATCTCAGATTGATTCATTTTTGTTCAAAAGCAAAGAGGTTTAAAAATATACCTCAAGGCTTACAAAATAATAAATATTATTACTTTTTTATGTCAAGAATGCGGTGAAAACCGCGCCCCTCAAGGATTGAGTATCCTTGACGGCCATCAAGAACTTCGTTCTTGAGGCTTTAGGGCGCTGCATTCCTGAGCATCCAAATCTCGAGAATCTCCGATTCTCGATGACACTCAAGGACTTCGTCCTTGATGAAACGAGTGCCTATCACAAACCTCGCCTTTTAAGGCGAGGTGGCACATCGTTTTTTTGATGTCAAGAATTCTAGAAGAAAACTGCACACTTCAGTGTGCAGATGAATTCTTGAGCACAAGAGAATTTCAGATAGAAATTCTCTGTTCAGAAAAATCACAGGGATTTTTCTGCATCCAAAAAACCAAACAAACCTCGGCTTAAAAGCCGAGGTAAAACGCAAAGTTTTTTTGATATTGTAGTTATAGTTCTGATTATATAATAACTCCTAGAAGGTTAGAGAACATAGTCAGATTAAATCGCCTGATTTTTTCTATACTTATGATGTTTATTAAAGATTAAAATTAAGTTGAGCAATATGATGGTTTATGATTATTCTAGTATATTCTTTTAATAATGGAATTTAAGTTTAGACGCAAGCTCCGTCACTACATGTGCAGGAATAAGTTGAATAGACCATCTTACTATTTGCATCACAGTAATTCTCGACAACAAGACTTGGGTTGCCACAATAGTCTGTGTGAGTGAGAAGGCTGTTAGTAACACTTCCTTTTACATTATAATTCAATCCTCCGTCTGAATCAGTGCAAGGCGCAGTGTCATCAGAACACGCACCCGATCCTGTTACATCCCAACTGCATTGTCCTTTTGGACATGAATATAGCTGCTCAGCAACACTTTCACTTGATGCACAGTAATATTCTATAGTGTAATTATACTGCTGATTTCCACAATAATCTTTGTAAGTTGATGATCCTTTTGTTACGTTGCCAGGAACATTATAATTCAATCCTCCGTCTGAATCAAAGCAACTATTATTAGATGTCATGTTTGATGTTGGAGGAGGTGAAGAGATGTTTTGTGTCTCATTTGTACTGGAAGTAACATTCAAAATGAAACCTGTGCTTTTTGTTTTGCCGTCACCAGAACTTATTATTGTTATCAAATATTTTCCTGTAGGCGTTGTGGGAGAGGTTGTAATTAAGAGTTGCGAATTATATGGAGGGTTTCCTGTTAATGGACTAAGAATACAACTTGTAGCTGGTGGGCAGCCTGTTTGTGATAGGGAAACTGGTTGAGATATGCCGCCAAGAGAGTTGATAAAAATTAATGCGGAAGTTGCTCCCCCTGGTGAGACAGAGTTTCCAGAAGGACTTATCGAAAGAGAGAAGTCAAATAATGTATAGCTGGCATTTACTGGCAGCCAGTCAAGATAGCAGAGCGGATTCTTTCCGCCGCCTTTCTTAAAGCAGGTTGCTTGAACAATGAGTTTTTCGTTGTTTAAGCTCGAAGGAGACCAGGTTCTGTCATTTGTGACATCAATTAAATAATCTTTTTCTTGAGTATTGCCGCCGATTATATGGGAAGGACCATAAGTTAAACCACCATCATTGCTTATTTTTATATCAAGATAGCCATTATTAAATTTTGCAAAGAAGTCTGCTCTAAGATAGACTTTCTCAATAGTTGCACTTTGTGGTATTAGCAGATTGTAATTGCGCCAAATTCCTGATTTTTTGTTTTGATCATTGACAGAAGCAGTTGCTCTGCTTGAATCGTCAGTAAAAGCATTAGCGCAAGATGACCAAGCTCCGCTGCATGTCGATGGAGAACGATTCTCTTGAATTGATCCGCCTGTGAAGAGAGGGTTGAGAAGCAAACCTAGGGCAATAATTAATAATAGAAGAATTAAAGCTACAATGAAAAATCGCCACCCTTTTTTTGTTTCTAGCATGTTTCGCAACCTATTTTTTATTGAGAAACTGAGGACTTTTGTTTTTATAAATGTTTCTGTTGGATTTTGATTTTGTATTATTTGAATATAATAAAAAATAGCCTTAGTTGTAAATGAGGCGCGAAGCGCCGAATGCGCCTGGCAGGATGTATTTTCGCCTGGCAGAATGTATTTTTTATTTTTTGAAGGACGGTTAAGGGAGATTAAGAGACCTGTAAGGCTCGAGTTGGCTACGAAAGCCCTCGAGTGCTTCTAATTTATTCCTAAAATCGCATTTGAGCGTGATTAACGAACTATTTTTTTAGGGTTTGGGATGGTGGGAAAACTTTGAGAGGGCACTTTGGTTTTCGGGTTTTCGTTGGGGGCAGTCGTTTTTGCTTCTTTTTCAGAAAAAGAAGATTTCTATTTTAACTTTAATACTTTTGAAGCAACGTCTGTAAGTTCTTTTTCAGCTTTGTTTAGACCACGAGTATTTCCCTTCAGAGCAGACATATCATACTCAATAGAATATTTCAAAAATCCATTTCCGACTTCGTAAATGGTTAACTCTTGTGTTTTATAATCAATCGCTCTATAAACTAATTTTCTCCCCTTTACCTTTGCAATCATCATTGGGAAATACACTGAAATTACCAATAAAATGGCCAAAAGAAAAGTCACTAATAAAGCGATTAAGACATTTGAGAAAGCCACCAAAATGATAAATAAGATGATAAATAAAATTGGAACAAACAAGACAGTATATCTTGTCTTAATAAGATATTTTATTTTCCGCTTATCTTCAGATAATTTTTTTATGCCAAAAAATTCTCTTATCATCTTTTAAATTTGATCTCCTTTTCTTCGAATGGTCCCTTACTTTCAAAACTGAATTTATAATTACTTTCTTTGCTTTTTGAGATAATTGAAGTAAAATATTGTTTCATACCTTTAAAATGGAGAACTATTATAAATATAAGATAAATTAAGAATAAAATTGCAAAAATTTGATTATATGCTCCTAAAACAAGTAAGACAATTCCTATCAAGATTTGCAACAAACCAGAAATTCCAAATTTGACGGGATTAAATTTATATCCAGTCTTAGTTTCTTCCATTCCTGCTAGAAACTTTTTGTTAGCCATTTTAGAGATTAAGATTATTGAGTAAGTGTATAGAAATTATTATCTTCATTCGATTCTTTAACTACATTATCCGAATCTATCTCGAAGTTAAGTGGCGGAAAGTATCCTCCAAGGCTACTGAACGTCAAATTTATGCTTTGCCCTGCTTTTATCGCTAGATTCTTACTCGCATCAGATGGATCATAATTGGTTACAGACATACTACATTCTGTTCCCGTTCTTTGTTTATAGGCCTCTTTTGTTGAATCCTTGTCCCACACACACAAAGTTACCCTTTCCGTTACATCAGAATTACCAATATTTGAAATTGTTATGTAGACTGGACTTTGAGCAAAACCAAAAGTAACATTAGATATAATCAAATCAGGTTTATTAGATGGCCTTAAAACAAAGAAAAGAACAACGGCCAATACAATGATAACCAAAACGGCAATCAAAATCTTAGTAGATGTCTTTGCCATACAAGTATAAATTTGCATCATTTAAAAGTCTGTCGGTTTGTCATCTTCTGCCCCCAACGTTCTGCGGTCTGATTTGTATTTCAAAGTGCCCTCTCCAATCTAGGGGTGGGTGGTCGGGGGTAAAGAAACCCTAAATGGCTTGGAACAATGAGTTAATTATGTTTAAGCAAAGATTAAACGCCGAACGGCGTCTCTGTTTTTGAAAGAGCTTAAACGTAGCGAAAATGCGATTTTGGAATTCCGAAGGAACCTCCAATCTTTTTTATTTTATCGAGAGGTAAATTAGAACTTCTTTTAATCTCTACTAAGCGGCATCCATCTCGATTTTTCCAAAATCGTTCTCTTAGTTCGAACCGATGAATGCTGTAAGTTTTAGGTTGTTCAAGGAAATAATAGTGCCTAAAACTTCGCTTAGCCTGAACGATTAACAGACTTCTGTAAGAAGCTCGAGGTACGAACTCGGAGTCTCGAGTTGCCTAATTTACTTGAAGAGCTGTTTCAAACGTAATCACAACATTGTATTAAATTCATGCTGGCTTATTCACCAACCCCCCACCCAGGACGGCACGAAGGCCAAAGACTTAAGAGTAATATAAAAAAGAATTGAGAATTATTCAAAAGATAATGTATGTTTTGGCAAATTTTTTACCATGTAATCTTTGATTATGGATTCAATATCGGATCTGTTAAATTCTCCATATTTTTCACTTTTGTCATATAAAGATACAGATTCTGAAGATACTTTAATCTTTCCACCCCCAGTGACATTAAATTCACTTCCAGGATTTGAAACATTGTAATCATCTATTGCATTCATATTAAATATATATACCAAATCCTTATGCTGTCTCATTAGTAACTCATTTGGATCAATAGAAACTATTGAGAAAAGATAATTTTTACCTTGTTTATCTCGCATAGCTATAAATTTTCCATTATAAGAAGGGTGTTTTTCAAAATTCCATTTTACACTATCTCTAAATTCTAATATTTGTACATTCGGTATATCTTCTAATCCCATATTATTTGGAGAAATAATGACTATTTAAATATTTTTATTGTTGTTATTTAATAGTAATATTTGAGGATAGCGCGCCGTCCCCCCAAAATTGTAGCCCTCCATAAATCTGATAACAAACAGCAATTACGCCCAACCTCAAATTTTTATCCAAGTTTACTAACTCTTGGCTCTGAGTTCGCACCAAGAGGTCCTTTGGACTCGCCTAATCTCCACTAAGCGAGAAAGTGCTCATTCTCTCCGAGAATGTTTTACTTCGTGTAAAAACGCATTTTCTTTTAAGTTTCAGCTTAATGACTAAAGAAATTAATTTGGTTCTATTTTTATAGAAACAGGAAGTTTGCTAAGCACTTCTTTCAAATCAGATGCTCTTTTTTTAAAGTTTAATATTCCTATACCTACAACTTCGTCTGTTTTTTCATCTCTAAATAAAGTTATATCTTCTGCGACATCCTCACCATAATTTTCTCTAGGCTCGCCTGCAAAAATCTCTAAATAATCTCCTTCTTCATCATAATACATATTCATTTTTCCTTTCATGTTGGATTCTTAACAAAGTAAGACGTTATAATAAAACCGTCATCGTTTAAATACTTAACGACGACTCTAAGATATTTTGCAGGTTCTTTTCTATGTTTAAAATATTGATAATAAAAAGCAGAATTTATTCTTTTTTGGATAATTTTTATAGGATTCTTAATAGCCTCTTCTATGTCTTCTATTTTGACATTATTTGGATGGTCTTGTTGAATATGTTTCCACTGTTTATGAGTCAATCTAATTTTCCTTCCTGTTTTATCAATAACTTCAAAAATGTTGTCCATTAATTTCTTTCTTGATTCTTTTTGGCTTTTTGTCTTAATAAATTTATTGTGCTGAAACTTCGCTTAACCTGAACGATTAAATGAAATTGACTTGAAACATCGAGCATTTGTGTTTGCGCAATCCCCCTACTTCAGTTCGTGGGTAAGCAAACACAAATCTCGTGTGCTCAAGAACCCTAACACGCCCGCCACTTTAGTGGTGGGTTCTTGACAACTCAGGATTTATTGCGGAAAGATTAAAACAATTTGTTTTGTGCACTCTTTTTCCTTATATCGCGCAGTTTCTCAAGCTGCTTCTCAACTCTCTCAAGTGAAAAGTTATGTTCATTCACTAGAATTTCTTTTATTTTCTTTTCATCAATCTTAGGAAAAACATTTTTCTCTTTAGAAACATTTGGCTTCTTGAATATCTCAAAAACTTCCTGCCAATTAAAGTCCAATTTCTCCTCAACAGACCTAAATATCTGTACAGGATATTTTTTATCTCTCACTAAAGCCAGGGCCTTCTTGGGTCCAATGCCTTTAATTCCGCCCGGATTAAAATCAGTTCCTACTAAAATGGCAAGGCATATAAACTGATCAACATCAATTCCTAATTCATTTAGTAATTTCTCATACTCTATAAGCTCTGGTGCAATATAGACAAATCCGGAAGGAGTTTTACGTTTGCGTGATAATGTTAGGTTTTGAATCAGCCTTTTACCTCCTACGACCAACGCGTCATAATCCTGGCTTGCAACAGCGTAAGCCTGCTCTGATTTAACAAGTTCTGCGCACTGCATCTCTCCCTCGCCTGGCGCCTGCAGTACTGCAACACCCATAGCAGTCAGAAGTTCTTTGCTTTCTGCAATCATTTCTGCAGTAAGTTTCGTAAAGCCTCTAGAATATTTAGCCATTCCTTCAATGTCCTCTTCTTCAAGAGCAGTTCTAAACTTTTCCTGCGCAATATCTTTAGCCTCCTGTCTAATTTCATGCGTCTTTCCTTTTAGTATATGATACTCTCCGTCAAAAACATAAATAAGTACAATACCTTCGCTCAATAAGGAAATATTCCTATAAAACAAGCCTGAAAGATGGGAGGTTACTCTCCCCTTATTGTCTTTTAAGGGTGTGCCATCCGGCTGTCTTATTGAGCTTAAAAATTGATAAATTGCATTAAAAGCATCTATAGCTATTGTTTTCCCTTTAAGTTCAGAGAGAGATAGCTCCCGTCTTGGTACAATGTCTCCAATCTGTAATCCCATCTAAATCTTACAAAAGACAACATTAAATATTTATCTAAGAGTATACTGTAGTGCAGACTCAAATTGGATGGTTAACATTTGAGTCTGGGAATATGTTGGCTTTCGTGGTAAGTTATTTCAGTCCACCACTATATAAAGAAGTAAACATATCATCGAGAATTTTAAACGAAGCAGGCACATATAAAAAGTTCCCGTTGATTCGAATGTTGCCCTGGTCGAAAAGACTGTGCTTGGATATTAAAATATTCTTCAAATTGTTTAAGTAATTAAAAACGTATTCAGATTGATTGCATCTTCCTTCATTTTTATAATGAAGATACGGCAGATTGCACTTTATTATATTGCGCCGCTGGTTATCAATGCCTAAAAATCTCTTGACAAAAGAAAGCTCAATTAAATAACTCTATTCATCAGGTATCTGGCTTGACTGTTGTATAGTTTCCGCTGTTATCACAAGAAAATCCAAATCTCCTCTATGCGACCTAGGCATAGAGGCATCTCTAACAACCTTTATTGCAAACGAGTCAATATCCTTAATATATTCTATTTGTTGCTGCATAAAAAACAAAGATAATTCGGCTATTTAAATCTTTCTAACGTAACTACTATATAGTAAATTATAAATATTAAAAGAAGAATAACTTTGCTCTTGAAATAGATAATGTCTAAAAACTCACATATATTATAAAAAAGATGAAAGGTTGTATTGTAGATTCGTCTTATATTATAGATAACAATGAAACAATCGTGCATTTATTCGGAAAGCTGGAAAACGGACAGTCTTTTATAGCTCTTAAAAAAATAGAGCCTTACTTTTTCATAAAAAAAAGTGATGCGAAAAAAGTTGAGAAATATCTCCAAAAATATAAAGTTGTGGAAGCAGACCTCGTAAATTTTCAGAATGAAAAGGTCGTAAAGATAGCAGCAGCCGTGCCTGCAGAAATAAACTCTCTTGTAAGTTTTTTACATAAATCAAATATAGAGACTTATGAAGCGGATATCAAGCCAGCCATGCGTTTTATAATTGACGAAGATATCTTTGCAACAATAAATATAGATGGAGAATATTCTTCTTCAGAAAAAGTCGATAGAATATATCATAATCCTGAAATAACTGCTGAGTTCTATCAGCCCAATCTAAAAATTCTTTCAATGGATATAGAATCTAGTAAAGAATCAGGCGATTTGTTCTGTATAGGAATATATGGAGAAAATTATCAGAAAAATTTTATGGTAACGAAAGAAAAGCTGAAGAACACTGTATCTTGTTTGACGGAAGCAGACTGTCTAGAAAAATTCAGGGCCGAGTTGATAAAACAGGACCCAGATATAATAATTGGATGGAATGTAATAGATTTTGATTTAGTTTATCTAAAGAACCTTTTTAAAAAACATAGTATTTGCTTTGATTTGGGGAGGAATTCAGAAAATGTCAGAATGAGAATAGAATCGAATTTCTTCCGCTCTTCATCTGTAGATATGCCGGGCAGGCAAGTTTTAGATGGAATTAATCTAATCAAAGATCCTTTCATAAAAGAAGCGCCGTCAATAAAAAATGCCGACTTTGATTCGTACTCTTTAGAAGATGTAGCCCAAGCGATCTTAAAAACTGGAAAACTCATAAAAGGATCTGGAAGGCATGAAGAAATAGAAAAATTATATAAAAAAAATCCTCAGAAAATTGTGGATTACAATCTCATGGATTGCAAGCTTGCGTATGACATCATAAAAGAGACAAAAATAATCGAACTTGTACTTGAGAGATCTCAGTTGACATCTTTGCCATTTAACAGAGTAACATCCTCAATAGCAGCATTTGACTCTTTATATATAAGAGAAGCAAGAAAACTTGGAACTGTTTCTCCTACAACTATCTACAAAGAAAAAGAGGAGCGCATTAAAGGAGGGTATGTAAAATCTCCAGAGCCTGGCATATACCATAACGTTCTAGTGTTGGATTTTAAATCTCTATATCCTTCAATTATAAAGACATTTAATATAGACCCGGCATCTTTTATAGTAAAAAAAGAAAAAGATTCTATTGAAGCTCCTAATGGCGCTCTATTCAAAAATAAAACAGGCATTCTTCCTGAAATAATAGAGAGGCTTCATCAAGCAAGAGAAAAAGCTAAAAAAGAAAAAAGAGAGCTGGCAAGCTACGCAATTAAAATAATTATGAACTCTTTCTTCGGAGTTTTGGCTTCACCAAATTGCAGATATTTCAACTTAGATATTGCAAATTCAATTACTCACTTTGGCCAAATGCTTATTAAGCTTACTGCTGTAGAAATAGAAAAAAAAGGATATAAAGTTATATATTCAGATACTGATTCTGTATTTGTTGAAACAAAATTAGAGAAAGAAAAAGCAAATATTTTAGGGGAAAAAATTGAGAATGAAATAAATATTTTTTATTCTAAATTTGTAAAAGAAAAGTACGGCAGAAATTCTCTTCTAGAATTGCAGTTTCAAAAACAGTATTTATCTCTTATGATACCTAAAATCAGAGATAAGGAAAAAGAAAAAGCTGCTAAAAAGCGTTATGCGGGGCTTATTGAAAAAGAAAATAAAGAAATATTGGAAATTGTTGGATTAGAAGCTATAAGAGGGGACTGGACAGAAGCTGCGCAGGATTTCCAGAAGGAAATTCTTGTTAAGGTATTTCACAGAGAGCCTGTTGAGAAATTTATAAAAGAATTCATTAAAAAAATTACAGATGGAAAAATAGATGATAAGCTGATTTATAGAAAATCAATAAGAAAAGAATTAGGCAAATATATAAAAACGACTCCTCCACATGTAAAAGCAGCCCGGCTTTTAGACAATCTTGATTCAAATGTAATACAATACTACATTACAACTGCTGGTCCTGAACCAATACAAAAAAGAAAGCATAAAATTAATTACGCTCATTATATAGAAAAACAGATAGCCCCAATTGCAGATCAGATACTAACTTTGCTTGGGAAAAATTTTGAAGACATTGTAAAAAATTCAAGACAAAAAACTCTCTTATAAAATGAAAAAATATTCAAGTTATAATTTTAAGAACTTGGTTTTTGAGGGCGGGGGAATAAAGGGAATCGCTTATGCCGGAGCAATGCAGGTCTTGGAGGAAAAAGGCATATTAAAAAATATAGAAAGAGTTGCAGGCAGTTCGGTTGGAGCAATCACTGCATCTATTTTAAGCATTGGTTACACTGCTCAAGAAATAAGCGAATTGCTTAAAAAAACAGATTTCGCAGATTTTAAAGACGACTCATTTTTCATTCCATTTAATATAATAAGATTTTATAAAAGATTCGGATGGTTTAAGGGTGATAAACTAAAAAAATGGCTGCAGGAAGTTTTTAAGAAGAAATCTGCAGAAAATATCACGTTTCGTCAGTTGTATGAATTAAAAGAAAATCAAGGCGGCCTAATTAAAGAATTGTATCTGACTGGGACTAATCTTAATAATAAAACAGAGATTATAATGAGCAAAAAAAACACTCCAGACATGAAGATAATAGATGCGGTCAGAATTTCAGCTTCAATACCTCTCTTCTTCCAAGCAGTTGAACAAAATAAGCAGTTCTTTATTGATGGAGGTTTATATTACAATTATCCTATAGATATTTTTGACAAGCCTGAATATCTGGAAGAATATAAAAACTTAGAAAAAAATAGTGAAGAGAAAATCTATAATAAAGAGACAATTGGCTTAAGAGTCGACTCTCAAGAGGAGATAAGCACAATAGAAAATCCAGGATATCAAGAGGAAGTAAAAAATCTAAAAGGATTTGTAGAAACTCTAATTGTCGGATTTATAGACAACGCAAATAAAAAACATCTTGATGAGAAAGACTGGCATAGAACAATATACATCAACTGCGGAAAAATAAAAGCAACCCAATTTTCCCTCAAAGATGAGCAAAAAGAAGATTTAATAAAAAAGGGAAAAGATTCCGCGCTTCAGTATTTTGATTGGTTTGACAATTCAAAGGCAAAAGAGAAGCCTTTGAATAAGTAGGATAATTAGCAGTTCAACTCAATTGTGATTGTTGTTACCTTCTTTGCACAGAGGAAGCGCGCTTGATTTTCCTTCGGAAAATAGATAGTCTCGCTTTCAGCGACTTTGGGGTTTTTAATGATTAAAAAAATAAGCGCATCTTAAAAGGTGTTTTTTTCATCAAGTTCTTTGGCATCAAAAAGTCCTTTTGTTATAACTCTACTTAAAAGCAGAGGTTTGTTTGGGACGTTGGGATACTCAGGAATACAGTGCCCTAAAGCCGCGGTTTGTACCGCATTTCTGACATCAAAAAAATCTTTTTTAGAAAGAGATATAAAGTTTGTTTTGCCCATTAGGCCATGAAAAAAGAAGTTATTCTGACTATCATCTTTTTGAATATTATTTTTGCATCTGCCCAGAATGAGAATGTCAATACACTTTCTTTAGATGATGAAAAGCCAGGGTTTTTATCAAAGGAAATCATTATACCAGAAAATTTACAGATTGCTTCTAGAATTGTTTTTGGAATACCTATAGGAACAAGCATAAATCTACAGACTTTAATTATTCTCTCTTCTTTATTGATTATGTTCTTTGGAATTCTTGCTGAAGTATTAGGGTTTACTCCTTTTTTCGAAGGAAATAAGCGATGGATAGGCAGTGTTATTGTTACTTTATTAATTGCCACCAGCGGGGCATTTTTTGAATCAACAAAATTAATTTTATCTTTCCTCAGCTTCTCTGATAAGTGGGGGATGGTTTATCTGCTGTTTATTTTAGTTGTCCTATTTATTTTGTTTTTTGGAGCTTCAAGACTTATTCATCTTTTAAAAAATAAAGTCAGTAAAGAAGATGCTTATTTGGCAGGATTTAAACTTGCAGGAGGAAAATATATGCATAGAAGACATGAGGATTAGGGTGGTGCTAAGAATTGTTTTTGCTTTCTCACGAACTAAAGTCAGGAGTTTGCAAAAAAACAATTCTTGAAAGTTTCCGGAACTTTGAATGGATTGAGAAGAAATTAAATTTACAAAACCCCAGGGTTTTTAACTCTAAATTAATTTCTAAATAGTAACAAATAGAAAAGTTTAAATACCTTTTATTCTTGAGAAAAGCATGACATATGAAGCACAAAAGATAGGAACCGTAGAAGGCTTGGGAGATATTTATCGTGTAGCTGCGCCTTTAGATAAGCAATTGCGAGCTTTTGCAGATAAAGGCATTCATACACTTGCTGCTCCTGATGAAGTTGCTCAGATACGATTAGCTGGTGTTTCTAAAGATTACTCAAGAACAAGCATGGCACCTATCGCACTAAAGGGCAAAAAAACTATTTTAGTTAGAGACTCTATCTTGATGAATCCTTTAATGGCTCCTGTTGCTGTTAGAGCTTATGCAAGCAAAAGGCATTTTGAGACAAACAGAGATGTTTATGAAGCAGCCGAAGCGCTTGCAAAAAGCCAAGAATCTATGGCTCCTGAAGACAGAAGTGCACTTATTGTTTCACAAAGAGGATGTTTTATTTTAACTCCTGAAATGCCTGAATCTCAGTTCATCTTTAGAAAGCAAACTGAGCCTTACTTTGATGAATTCACTAAACAAACTAAGCCTTACTTTGATAGATTCACTAAAGGAACAATAGAATTCGAGAATCTTCCCGAAGATTCAAATAGCCAAGTAATTTTTAATTACCTGTGGTTTGGCCATTATCGTGTTCTACATTGTGGTTGGTTGGGCTTGGATAAAGACGAGGCGGCTTATGGGGTGTTGAGAACTGCTGAAGGCACTTCGCAAAGAATTTCTGGAGCAGAAGTTAGCATTTCTGCACTATCTTTAGCAGAAGTCCTAGAGTTTTCAAGAAGATATGTTTCAGAAGCAGCGAGAGATGAGTATGAGTCTGGGATAAGGTCTATTTTTTTTAAGAAATAATTATAAACTATTTTCTCTATATTAAAATAGCTCTGGCAGTCCAGAACCACAAGCCAGCTTACCAGAACATATTTAGATTTTTTATTACTTTTATTTAGTATTCAAGTATAGAAAGGTTTATCAATACTATTTTTATCTTTATTTTATGAAAAGAATTTCAATTATTTTATTTTTGAATTTTTTAGTTTTGTTTTCTAGTTCTTTTATTTCAGGAGCTTCAAACGACTTTCTTTTATGCATTGATAGCGATGGAGGAATTAATTATGAAATAAGTGGGAATGTTAGTATACCTGGCAAGAATGCTATAGATTATTGTAATGGAAATTATCTAACTGAATATCTTTGCGGAGATCTTAATACCACAATAGTCGGGCATTATCTATTTTGTGGGAATGAGAATGTTTGTATTAAGGGGGGATGCATTAATAAAGAATTTTTTGCTTACTTAAATCCTCCTTTAGTCACTGCTACACAATCTGGGATTGTTATAATTGGGGATGTAGTTCAATGGACTGTTAATGTAACTAATTTATCAGGATATGCTTATAAGGGAGAGATTACGTTTAGTCAACACGATTGCGGAGTTGATGGTATTTCTGTAACAGGAAATCCATCTTCAACTTTTAATTGCATGTATACAAAGGCTGGAGTAAAAAATGTTAAAGTTAAGGTATCAAATGGGTTTAAAGACAAGACTATAAATCTTTATTTTACTGTTCAGACAGATAAAGCTATGTGCAATGATTCTGATGGCGGAGAGGAATTTTATTTTTCTGGTTATATCAATTATACAACAGACGGCAATAAATTTGGAATATATAAAGATGTTTGTAGTTTGGGGAACGTTTCTAATTTTCTTAGGGAATATAGCTGCGGTATAAACAGCAGTGGGGGAGTAGAAGTACTTACAGAATATAAATGCCCTAATGGCTGTTTTAATGGCGCTTGTGTTAACCCTCTTGAAACAACTCAGAAATGCGGCGAATTTGGGTATAATACTCAATCTGGTAATATAAACTACTGCGATTATAATCGAATCAGTTATGATTTATCTGTTTGTTCTAATGTAACTTATACTTGCTCTGATAGCGATGGAGGAGAGGATTATTATACTCTTGGTCAAATTTCTAGCGGTTCTTCTTCTAATCAAGGTCCATCTTGTAATGGGGGTGGAGGTGGTGGAGGCGGAGGTTCAATCACAAAAGATTCATGCACTGGTAATACATTAATAGAGAGTTTTTGTAATGTTAATGGTACTGTAGGTAGAACTGAATATAAATGCCCAACTGACTGTTCTTATGGCGCTTGTGTAAAAGTAGGCGAAGTAATTTGTAAGGATTCCTGTTTATTAGATAATAAATGCTATCCTTTTGGTTATAGAAAAATAAATGACTATTGTTCTGATTCTGGAGCATTTGTATCCCAATTAAAAGCCGGAGTAAAATGTGATAATCACTTTGAATGCGGCAGTAATGTTTGTTTATCTAATGAGTGTGTAAGCCAAAATTTAATTGAGAGAATTCTTAATTGGTTTAGAAGATTATTTGGAATAAGGTAAATTATATATTTACATAAACTTAGATTAGCAAGAAAATTTTTAGTTTGTTTATAAACTTTATTTGAACGTTTTTACTGCCTCTGAGAAGGAAATTCTTGAAAGATTGAAGGAAGAATAAAAGAAGAGATGAGATCAAATTTCCCAGTATTGTTCAGAATTTCTCTTATCAAGAGTCTCCGAGATATCTTCTACTTCCAGAGTTTTTTTGCCTTTTGTAATTATCTTTTCTTTTAGGGCGGCAGATAAACTTATTAAGTATTCTGTAATTAATTTTTCTATTTTGTCTAGTGCTCTTGGCGATATTCTATTTATATCATTTTTTTTAAGCAATTTTATTACATTTTTTCTTTTTATTAATGTGTTAATCTTAGATCTATTTTCTTTCATTTTTAGTTAATGTATTAATATATATGATTTTGAGTATTTTATTTTTAGATTTATAAGCAGAGATTCAATTATGTGCTCCGTAGTTATTGGGACAGTAAATGCCTGGTTTACCAGCCATCTTCCGCCATATTCTTCAACAATTCCTTTTTCTTTATTCTTTCCACGCAAGATATTAACTATTTTAACTTTTTCTGATAACCTCTTGTCATTTAATTTATAAGTAAAGAGCACCCTATTTTTGAATTTTAGTCCTTCAACAAAAAAAGCATTTTTTCTCAAGCTAAAACCTTCTCTCAATACAGTGTTCGTTATTGAAGGCTGGTCAGTAAAGAATTCTTCCGGTTTAATTAAGCTTATATGAAATCCCTCTATTTCCGGTTTAATTTCTTTATTAGCTATAAAAGCTAGATCTATATCTCTCGGTAGATATTTGCCTTTAATTACAGAACCAAATAATATAATATCTAAGATCTCTTTATCTTTTAGGAATTTTTTTAATCTATTCTTTATTCTTAATAAAGTCTCTGAGTTCATATGCATATGCTCTCGATTTTAAAGCATCCTCCTTTTTGAGTCTTAAATTATATGATTCTCTATATTTTTTGAATAATTCAGTGACTTTCTGGTAGACATTATTAAAATATTTTTCCAATAGACTAAAACGTTCGCTATGCTTTTTAGGAAGTCTTTTTATTTCTTTGTATATCAGATAATCACAGAAAGCAGCGATTGCTTTAAAGAAGTCGGAGACTGCGGCATTCCATCTTTCTTTTTTTATATTGTCTTCTGTAGATTCTAGAAATTCATGAGCATTATCCAGTATTTCTCTCATTAATATATTAGTAGATTATTAACTTTATAAGCTTTTTGGTTAACGTGTTAATTTGTTTGAATCTGTTTTTAAGAGCTTAAAGAAAGAATAAAGGTTAGAAAAAGCTAATCTGAATTAAATAAAGATTTCTTCGCCGCTTTCGTTCATACTTCTCCGGCTTTTGATACAGAAAACAAAACTCGGCTTTTACGTCAGAAATCTTTGATTCCTGAGCGGGTCAAAAATCTTTTATGGATTTTTGAGGCTGAGAAACTCTTTGAGTTTCTGATGGCTATCAAGAATCAAGGATTCTTGAGGAGGCGAGGTACAAACACAGAGGGTTTGGCGATACTTAGGATTAATTTAAGTTTGATAGTTTATTTTTATGTTATTTTATATTTTTTAGTTATGTTTTGAGCTTCTTTTACGCCCTTTATAAATGATTTAGATTCTTCTGTTTCTTTTTTTATTTCTCCTATTTTCTGTTTTTCCTTTTCTTTTCTGATTGTTCGGCCTATCTTTTTTTCTATAAAGTAGACTAAATAGAGACCTCCAAATAATAGAATTAATATTATTATACGGAGCCACCATGCTTCTTTTGAATAAATAAGAGTTAGAGCGCCTGTGACGAGATTTTTTATCAGTCCGGTTTGGGCGATTATTACCGCTGCTCCTAAGCTTATCAGAAATGCAGGAGTTTTCTGGACTATTTTACTTCCTTTTATTATATCGTACATTAATAGAAAAAAATATAACCATAAAACCGCAATTAAGATGAAAGTTGGAGTGAAGGAATACGGTTCTCCAAAAGGCACAATAAATATGTTTTTGCTTTTAAGGAGAAAATTATGCATTGGCCCTATTATGGTAATATTTGAGATTATGTTTGACCATTCTTTTTCAAGGTAGCGCTTTTTTATCTCTTCTTTTAATTCATCTTGATTTTGAGGGATATTTTCAGGGTTGATACCTATGTTTTTTTGGATTATTTCTTTAGGGTCTTGAGCTTTGGTATTTTTTATTTCTAAATTTGTTATTGTGATTGCTAATATGCAGAACATCAGCAGAATGATTTTTGTGTTTTTATTCATTGAATATTAAATAATAGTCTCTTTATTTTTGTATTTTAATTTATAGAGAACTTTCGACTTTTGCAAACTTCTCTATAAAATTATAAACAATATTCACTATATATTGTTTTCTAAGATAAGTGCTCTATTGAAATTTTCTCAATCTAAACGCATAATAAGTTAAAACAGTTCCGATAATGAAGCCAATATAGGAAGCATACAAAGGAATTTCTCTTCCATTAAATACAGCTTCCCACTGAAAAATTATTCTAAATAAATGAAGCAGAGTTATTAGTAAGAAAATCAGCCCCGATACAAGAAGATAATTATTAACTTCCTTAGACATGATTATTAAAAGTTAAAAAGCTTAATAAATCTTGCTAATATCATGTTAAATAAGTAAGCTAAGAATAACACTTGTTTAACAAAGCCTATGCGGGGAAATATTTAAATAGCTGTTTGGTATGTAAGAAATATGAAAAAGATTGGTGCATTTTTTGTTATTTTTTTTATCGGAGTTTTTCTGATAAGTGCTGCTGCAGCTCAACATACCTTATTGCATACTGAAACAACTGAAGTTACTGGTGACAAGGTGGTTTCAATTGTTAAAACGATTGTTGGCGGCGGAGTAACTGGAGCTTCAGGCAGCGATTTTATTCAGAAACTTGCTGATTCTCAATTGTTTTCCAGGATACTTATCTTTTTGCTTGTTCTTTTAATTTTATATGCGATAACTCCATGGATTCCTTTTATTGGAGAGAAAAATTGGATTGCTTTCATGGTTTCTGCTATAGTTGCTATTTTAGCTACTTTATATCTGGAGCCTGCTGAGATTGTTGGAGTAATTTATCCTTACAAGGCGCTGGGTCTTTTGATTGTAGGGCTGCTTCCTTTCTGTGCTGCAGCAGTTATTGCGAAGAGATTGTATGAAAAAGAACATATTTATTTGAGCAAACTGGTTTGGGCAGGATTTGCTGTATTGATGTTTGTTCTTTTATGGAATGCTCCTGGTAATTATATGTGGATTTATTTAGCTATTCTTCTTTTATCACTGGTTATGCTATTTTTTGAGAGGCCGATCTTTTTTAGGATGATGAAAACAGCGATGAAGGGAAATGTTCAGGGTGCTAGGGGAGAATATATTGCTGATTTAAATGCGCAGTTGCAGAGGAATTTAGAACTTCAAAAAAGCGCGACTGGCGAGGTTCTTACACAATTGCAAAATAAACAGGCAGAACTTGTCCGTAAGATTTCAAATTCTTAGAAATTAATGTTTTTTGGATAGTTGGAGGATGACGCCCGAGAGAAGAGTAATATTTATATACTAGTTTATTTACCATAATATTATGAAAAAGATTGGTGCATTTATTTTTTTATTTTTGTTTGCAAGTAGTTTTTTGATTCCTTTTGTGTCTGCAAATGCTTTTACAGATGGCGTTGTGGATGTACTTGAATTTGCTTTTGGAGGTTTTGAGAATAAATCAACTTCTTCTTTAGGTGTGGAAATCCTTTTTATTAAATTTCTGGTTTTTATTCTGCTTTTGGCTATTATAAATTCTGCTGTTCAGAATATTCCTAGATTGGGGGAAAATACTTCTCTTGCATTTATTATTTCTTTAATTGTTTCACTCATAGCTGTTCGCTATTTAACTAATGACTATTTGATAGATTTTATTTGGCTTCCTTATGGTGTTTTAGGGATTGCTCTGTCATCTTTTCTTCCATTTATTATTGGATTCTTTTTTATTGAAGGATTTGACAGTACTGTTATTAGGAAAGTAGGGTGGGTTACTTATCTTGTGATATTTACTGGTTTAGCTTATGTGAGATGGGATGAATTATTTATTTCTGGGCATAATGAATGGTATTATAATCTTGCATTGATTTATGCAGCCATTGCAGTTATTTCTGCATTGCTTTTGATATTTGATAAGAATATCCATGCGATGTTCTTGATGAGTTCTTTAAATAAAATGGCCGATAGAACAAAAAGAATAGAGGCCATAGATATTACTGAGGAAATTAAAGAACTGCGAAGCAGGTTAAGGAACGCAAGTGCTGAACAGATGCGTGACTTGAAGGAAGAGATAGCTTTAAAGAAAAAACAGCTTAAAAATTTAATGACTTCTTAGATTATTCTCTAATTTTGGTTATTTAACGCTCGTAGAAATCCTTAGACTTTAGTCTGGGGTTGTTTGTGAGGATTTCTCCGGCGGTCACAAAACCACGAACAAGCCCCGCACTAAAGTGCGGGGTTAAAACCCGAAGGGTTTTGTGACGGCTGTGAAATATAATTTTCTTATTATTTCTGCTTGATCTTTCTATAACCTACGATCTCTTTTCCGTGATAAATTGGGACTTCTTCGAGTTTTTTTCCAGAGTCTTTTTTGTAGAGAAGAATTATGCCGATAACTACAATTACTACTCCGGCTATAATGAGTATTTTGTTTGATATTTCTGCCGGAATGAAAGATAATGCTTTTCTTAGTTGGGGCATTGTGCCTACAGCCAGACTTAGAATTCCCAGTAATGCCAGAATGTAACCAATTATCTTATTCATTGTCTCTTTTCTATTTATTCAGGGAGCTTATATTTAAATGTTTGCTGATGCTGATGTTCAAAGATTCAATAACATTATGAAAAACCTTGAAGAATATTTGAGAAGGTGAATTGTAAAAATTCGTAAAAAAATTGCTAGAAGATATTCTTGTTATGCAAAAGAAGCTTAATTTTTTATAACCTGAAGCTTTTTGAACCGAGCAAGCCTTGGAAAACTCCCCTCACTTTAGTGCGGATTGGTTTTTTGAGGCATAGGTATTTAATATTCTTGTAATATCATAAGAGATGGCGCCATATGATATTTTAGGAAACATTGCAATTGTGAAATTCAAGACAGGGGTAAAAATAAAAGAAAAGAAATTATTTGCTACTGAATTGCTTCGGCGCCATACGTCAGTGAAAGGTGTTCTTGAAAAGACCAGCAGATTTAAAGGAAGACTCAGAACTTTGAAAACTAAATGGGTTTTAGGCGAGAAGACAAAGGAAGTTTTGTATAAAGAAAATGGATGCGTTTTTCGCTTTAATGTTGATAGCTGTTATTTTTCTCCTAGACTTGCGAGTGAAAGACTAAAAATTGCAGGCATGATTGGCGGAGGAGAAAAGGTTTTGGTTATGTTTGGAGGTGTTGCACCATATGCGATAGTTATTGCTAAAAATTCATATCCGAAAAAAATTGTTTCTATTGAATTAGGAAGAGAGTGCAATAAATATGCTAGAGAAAATGTCAGGAGAAATAAGGCCGAGGAGAAAATTAAATTGATACGGGGAGATGTAAGAAAAGAAATTCCTGCTTTAGATGAAAAATTTGATAGAATTATTATGGCGCGCCCAAATTTAAAAGACAGCTTTTTAGATTCTGCTTTTTTATGCATTAAGAAGAAGGGGATTATACATTATTATTTTTTCTGCAAAGAGGAGGAGATAGCATCTATAAAAAGAAACATCTTGAAAGAAGGTTTAGAAAATGGGAAAAAAGTTAAGATTCTTAAAGTTAAGAAGGCCGGCGATATCGGCCCTTATAATTACCGCTGGAGAGCTGATCTGAAGGTTTCTTAACCTTAGGGAGGTATTCATCATATAATTTTATTGCTTCTATTGTCAATAAACGCGCCTCTTTAATACTTTCTTCTTTCTTTTCTTTATTTAGTAAATCTTCGATACATGGGCCGAGAGTTTCGTCGGATATTCTGCGAGAGGGTTTTGGTCTCAAATTAAAGCTTTACTTTTGATTTAATTGATGCTGGAGTTTCTCCTCCGTGCCATGTGAATCTGGGGCGTACTTGAATTGGATATATTCTCTCAGAATTATCGTCTAGAATTATTGCAGAACCCTTTAACGAAGGTAAAGATTCCATATGCTGTTTGATATTTTCTATCAAATAAGTCTGCATAATTTCATTTAGAGATTCAATGTCCTGTTTTGATGTAACTCTATGGGCTATAATTATATCTGATTGAGTCAAGACATCCCGATGAATTTTTCCAGGCTGCTGTGTGGCTAATACAAGTGAAATACCCGGCTGTCTTCCTTCTCTAATAATTTGAATAAGAGCATCTGTAGCAGGAGTTTTTTCATTTTGGGGAAGAAATTCATGTGCTTCATCAATAAATATCCATATCAAAGGCTCTTTTCTTGAGGGGCTGTATGAAAGATAGTCCTGCCCTCTTCTTATTGATTCGATTTCTTCTTTTTTTCGGGCTTTTAATCGAGATTCGAATAATTTTCTTGTAACAAGACTAATTACAAGAGCCCTGACGTTGAAGGAGTTTAATGAGCTGTATGTTGAAATGTCTAAGACAGAAGTTGCTCCAGGTATGATTAAATTGAGAATTTTTGCTGACTGATCTGCTTGTGAAAATATTCCCCAGGTATCTGCTGCAATAAATAGAGAAAGAGATATATCTTTGGCATCCTGAGAAGAGTGCTTGTCTTGCATGATTGAGCTTTGAATGTCTTTAATAGTTATTTCACTGTTTTTTTCTTTGGTTTCTGATATTATTCTGGAAATCAAGACTCCTATTTGGCTTGTTATTGAGAGATTGAATAAATTTATCCAATCTTCCGGCTCTAATTCTCCGGCGTTTATTGAGAATAGATAATCGAAGGGAATGCTATTTTTTTGATACTCATTTATTTTGCCATATGGAATGAATATTTTGACAGGAAGATTTTTTGGTTCTAGGTTCCATGATTTTAAAAGCAAAGAGTCTTTTTCGTTTTTATATTTCATTGTCCAGAAAATTCCCATTGTATCGAATATAAGCGAAGAGATGTTTTTTGCATTTTCCGGAGGGAGGGATGAAAGCTCTTCTGCAATTGCGGCTAAAGTGTATGATTTTCCAGAGCCTCTTTTTCCAGCTATTAAAACTGCATGAGATCTCGCGACGTCCATCCATATTTTGTTAGATAATGAGGTTCGATTGCCCATTTTTACATATCCTCTGCCTAGAAAAATTAAACCACTATCTCCAAAAACTTCTTTGTCAGAGGAGTCTCTGCCTAAAATTATGTCATAACTCATTGATTTATCAGGAAATTTGGTTTATTAAATTTTTATGTTTATGTTTTTGCTAAAAGATGTTAATGGATACAGAAGAACAAACTGCGGCCGTCAAGAACATAGAGTTCTTGAGGCTGAGAAACTCTTTGAGTTTCTGATGGCTATCAAGAATCAAGGATTCTTGAGGAGGCTAGGTACAAACACAGAGAGTTTGGCGATTTTGTCATTTTTGAAAGAGCAGAAAAAGAAAAGGTTTAAATAGATTATTAGTTTCAAGTTTTTATGAAGAGTTTGAAAAAGAGGAAATATAACGATCAAAGTCTTAAATTTTTCGTGACTTTTTTTGTTTTGGGATTCATTATTCTTGCTTCTTTAGTGCTGTTGTTTACATACGAGGAGAAAGAGAAAATATCTTTATCTCCACTCACTGAAGATCCTTCTGTTCTTTTATATTATAATTTTCAAGGTGGAATTCAAGACACTTCTTTTGCAGCAGTCAAAGACAATTCTTTTGCAGCAGTCAATAACCCAGTTGTACATGGCAATTTAAAATATAGATCCTTTGAAAAAGGAAATAGAGCTCTTTATTTTGATGGGATAGGGGACTATATTTCTCTTGGTGAATTAGCAAGTATTAAAAGCGATGATATAACTGTTTCATTATGGGCTAAAAGCGATTTAGTGTCTACTTATGGAAGTACAACAACTCAACCTTATGGAAGTGCAATTATTGGGGCAGCTGTTCAACCTTATGGCGAAACAACAACTCAACCTTATGGCGAAACAACAACTCAACCTTATGGTAGCATAGTAGATCCTCAACTTCCTGGAGGATTAATTCACTTGGGACCAAATAACGGTTTACAAATGAAAAGAGAAGCTAATAATCTTAATATGATATTTTTTGATTCTGGATATGTTGTGAAAGATATCTTTTCTGATAAAAAGTGGCATCATTATTCGTTTACCTATACTCCATTAGCCGATTCTGACGTCCCGTCTACTGGGGACACAACAACCCCTCCTTCTTCTGGAGGTGGAACGCCTGATTATGGTTGTGGTGGGCCTTATCCTTGTGAAGATGCAACAACCACACCTAATAGTGATGCAACAGCCTCGCCTGATGGAGGTGCAATTACTGGAGTAGCTATTCAAAACACTCCATCAAACACTGGAGCACCTGTTCAATCACCTAGAGGTGAAGTAGCATTTTATGTTGATGGAGTTAAGGTTTATACTAAAGTTATTGGAGCAAAGAGTTTAACTCAGGATCCTCTTCAATTGAATATTGGGCGTTACGTAAATAGTTATTTCACTGGATTTATTGATGAAGTAGTTATATTTAATCGTGCTTTGCCAGAAGCAGAGGTATCCAATATCTTTGGATCTAGCAGGGATTTATTCTTTTTATCAACAACACCTCCAGATACAACACCTCCAGATAATAATCCTCCTCCTCAACCACAGACTAATAATCAGGGTGGCGGAGGCGGTTCTTCTGACGATTCTTCTGGTGATGGTGATGGAGGAGTAATATCTAATGCATGCGGCGATAGATTTGTTGGTAATGAACAATGCGGAGAAAGAGGACTTAGTTGCTCTAATGGACTTGTATGCATTAATTGCAGATGTTTAACTCCATTACAGGATGAAGTGCAAGAGCCTGAAATAGATGAAGAAGTTACTCAACAAGATGATCAAGAAATAAAAGAATCTTCGAATAAAGTATTTTATATAGGTTTGTTATTAGTAATTATTGCAGCTATTGCAGTTATTGCTTATTTAATATTTAATAGAAGAGAAAAATCTTTTAAAGGATCTTATATATCTCAAAGAGTATCATCATTGAAGTAAATTTTATATTTTGAATTGGAAAATTATTATTAAGGAATGCGGTGAAAACCGCGCCCCTCAAGGATTGAGTATCCTTGACTGCCATCAAGAACATAGAGTTCTTGAGGCCTCAAAAACTTTCAGTTTTTGAAGAAACGAGCGCCTGTCACAAACCTCGGCTTTTAAGCCGAGGTGGCGCATCGTGTTTTTGATATAGGAATATTTATTTTTTAGATACGCTTCTATAAAGCGAATATTTATTAACTCACAAGATTAAAGAAATGCGCTAAAAAGATGACTGAAGAAATTGTTGAATTGAAAGAAAAGAACTTTGATAATCTGACCAAAAAAGAAGATTGGGTAATATATTTTTGGGCTGAGTGGTGCGGACCGTGCAAGATGATGGCTCTGCATTTTGAGGCTGCTGCTAAAGAAGCAAAGGGGCACATTCAATTTGGAAAAATTAATGTTGAAGATAACTATAATTTGGCAGAACGATTTAATGTTATGAGTATTCCTACCTGCCTGTTTTCAAGAAATGGTGAAGTTCTGCATGCTACAGTCGGAGCGTTAAATAAAGAGCAGATTTTAAATTTAATTCAGGATAATTTTATTTAATAAACTATCGGAAAAGGAACTTGCAAAAATAGGTTTATTAGATGACTTTTACTTTACATCTCATGCATAAATAACATTTAAATAATCTATTTTGTAGGATGTATGAGGCCTCGTAGCTCAGCCCGGTTTAGAGTACTGGCCTTTTAAGCCAGGTGTCGGGGGTTCAAATCCCCTCGAGGCCATTATATAAGGGGGGC
>CAZOCP010000002.1:59191-86470 GCA_964578345.1 Candidatus Woesearchaeota archaeon | reverse complement strand
TTGAGGCTGAGAAACTCTTTGAGTTTCTGATGGCCATCAAGAACATAGAGTTCTTGAGGAGGTGAGGTACAAACACAGAGGGTTTGGTGATAGATTAACTTTAACCCCAAGAACATCTTCAATAGCGTATTGGCAGTTAAAAGAAACCTGATAAGTAACTTGTCATTATTGCTTTTACAATGAAGAATACAGTTATACTTATTATTAAGATGGGTACTATATATTTTACACCTTCTTTTTCTTCTCCTTTACCGACTAAACCTAAAACAAGGCTTGCTAGAATATCTGTTACGCAAAGAAAAGTCAGTGCGAAGTAATTAATAAATTCTGTCGATACACTTATTTTTGTTAAAGTGAACGGAAGCTTCGAAGATGCTGCACCGAGGGTTTCTGCACTTGGAATACCTGAAAGAATACTTGTTAGTACTTTTACTAAGACTGTAGATAGCGCAAACAACATCGGCGCCCCAATAGAAACGGCAAAGAATATAAATATCACATACATTAGTACGTTAGACGAAGCCTTTTTTTCTATAAATTTTCTTTCACGCATTGTTATTGCAGTCTCTTCAAGCAGTACTGAAAGATTTCCCCCAGAGACGATGCCTGAAATTATTATATCTATAGTTTTTTTGATTTTTTCAGAGTTTATTCTCTGCCCCATATCTTTCAAAGCCTGATTTATCTCTTTTCCAGTAACTATGTCTTTTCCTACATTGTTAATCTCTACATCTAATGGGGCAAATTCTTTACGTGCGCTTAAGAGCAAAGCTTTATCAACGGTCATGCCTGCGCGCAAGTTGCTCGACATTAATTCTATAAAGTCTGGGAATACTTCCTCCATTTTTTTAATATCTGCTGCATTTTGCACTTTTATTCTAACTGCAAGATATACATTTAGAATTATTGTCAATGACGCAAAAGCAATTAAAGAGTATAGGACTTTTTTTGTAATTAGATAAAATATAACCGCCCCGATAATTGACAATATGAGCACAAAAATCGTATTTGCCCTTTTCTTTTTCATCTTTTGTTCTTCTGTTGTTATATGTTCTATTCTCATTTTATAATAGGCTTGGCCTCATTGATTTTATTACTCCCAAGAACATATTCTGAATGAGGATTACGAATATGAATAGAACGATGAACATAGTTTGGGCAGCTGTTTTGTCTAGGCTAACTAGGGAGGCGATTATTGTGAGAAAAGTAATAGCTAATGCAGGAAGAATGACTGAAATCAGCATGTAAAACATAACTAGAGGATTTAATTTGTTTCCGTAATTTTGAATCTGGATAAGCTGTTCTTCTGTCAAGAATTTTATGCTTTCTTTGATGACAATAGATATATCGCTGCCTGCTTTCATGCCATTGCTGATCTGCCAGAGAGTTCTTTTGAAAAATATTGAATCATTTTTCTCACCCAATTCTTCGAGAACTTCAACTTCAGGATATCCTGCATTAATTTTTTTTACTGCTTTTTTGAATTCCATACCCAATGCGCCATAATCTCCTGATGAGATATTTACTAAAATACTGAAAAGGGGAATTCCTGAATTTAACTGGACTAGTATATTGCATAGTGCAGGAATCAAATTTTTTTCAATATTTCTCTGTTTGCGATTATTATATAGTTTTGGATAATTTATTTGAGAGAAAAACATGAAAAAGCAGATTGCGAAGGAGATTCCAAGAGATAAGAGAAACGGCTTGGATGCATTCATGAAAAATAGTATTGTAGAGAGAACAATGTAAAGAACAAGAAATGATATCAGACAATGCCTGATGCATATTGCAAGGTAATCTTCATGAGAAAGGTTTATATCATTGTTGCTGAGAGTGTTCTGAAGCTTGGAGTTTCCTCTCGTTTTTATATACACCCTTATAAAATTAGATTTCTTTTTTAAAGTTTCAATATCTGAAAATGTAAAGGGAATATGGAATTCCATGTTAGGCAGTTAATAAATCATTTATACTATTTTTGTTTATAGCAGATATTAAGTACTGCCTATTTCTGTAATAGAAGTTCATTATTCTGCCCATATCCTGCAAACTTCGAATATTATTTTTTATCAGCCATGATAGGATTTTCTTTTTTTCATCTAAATTTTGAGTTATCTCTTTATCAGTCATTCCTGTATTTCTGCTTAAATCTTCAAAAAATCTGGAGCTTTCTTCATGAGGCACTATCTCATCCTTTTCCTGCGACCAGCGATATAGAATATTTGCTTTTGCCTGATCCTTTTCTGTTTCAAATTCAGCAAGCTGTAAAATTCTTCTTATTCCTTTTCTTCTATCTCTGAACATGACTACATTAAGATTGACTGCTTTGAGCAGATTCGGAGGAACGTTGATTGGAGGGTTGATTAGTCTTGAGATAGTTTCTGTTGCAGCATCTGCGTGTACTGTGGCGTAGACTGAATGTCCGGTATGCATTGCTTCAAAAAGCACCATTGCTTCTTCTTTTTTTCTCATTTCCCCTAATATTATTCTATCGGGGCGCATTCTTAGAGAATTTATTAAGAGATCTAGCATGCTTACTTCCCCTTTGCCTTCAGGATTTGGAGTTCTTGTAACCAGCGGAGTCCAATAGAGAAATTCCGGGAGCATAAGTTCTCTAGTGTCTTCAATACTTAGGATTCTTTGGTTTGGAGGTATGAAAGGCATACACGCGTTTAGGATTGATGTTTTTCCAGAGGCAGTTCCTCCTGAAAATAAGATGTTCATTTCGTATTCTATGGCTATCCAGATAAGAGCAGCTATTTCAAGGTTGCATGTTTTGTTGTTAATTAAGTCTACGATAGTATATGGATCGCGCGCAAATTTTCTTATGGTTATTGTATTGCCTTTTGTGTTTATCGGGTAAAGGACGGCGTTAATTCTGTCTCCAGTTAACAGATGAGCGTCTAGGAGAGGATTTAATATTGTAATTTGTTTACCTACTCTTCTCGCGATAATGTTTGCGTAGTTGATTATGTCTTCTTCTCTTTCAATCTTAATGTTTGTTAGCAGCCATCCATATTTTTTGTTATAAACTCTGATCTGCTCTTTTGCCGAAGGAATAACTATTTCTTCAAGGTTTGGATCATTGATTAGAAATTCTATTTTTCCTAACCCAAGCATTTCTTGGAGAAGCACCCCTATCAGGAATTTTTCTGTTTCCTGTTCGAGCTTTGGCAGTTTCTTTTTTAATAGATTAAGAGCGTCATTTTTGAATCGCTGTTTTATTGTTGAAAAGTATTCAGGGTCTGTAAGCTCTTTTGTACTTATTATTGTGAGGGATATGAGCTCATTTCTGATTTCAGTAAGTAAGGTAGTTGTGGCAATATCAATTATAGGTATTATTAAATGATACTCTATACTTTGCTCGTTTTTTTTGATATTTACATTTACTTTTGCATCATCGACAATTATTGCGTAATTTTCTAATATGCTTTTTGCTTTTTCCTCTTTATTCAAGGCTTCCTGTTTTTTCTGCTCTTTTTCTTCGGGCTTTCTTTCTTGCAGAGGGATTTCTCGTGTTTTTACCTGCGTTTTTTCTGCTTCTTGAGATTTTTGTTCAGGCAATTTTACAGGCATATTTTGTTTTGTTTGATTTGACACAATGTTTTGTTTTGAAGCAACTATCGGCGTATTTTTCATCTGCTGAGCAGCGGAATTCTCAAGATCTGCTTGGTTTTTGGGCGTTTGAATTGCTTGTTTTTGTAAATTTGATTCTTTTTCGCCCATGCCTATTTTCTGCAAAAATGAAGATATAATGTTTTTATGCTGTTCAGACTGCTCTGATACGACTTTCTGGTCTTTTTGCATTTCAGATGCATTAATAACAGCAGAATTTTCTTCAGCAGATTTTAATATACTTGATTTTAATTCTGGAGCTTTTATTATTGGAGATTTATCTTCTGCTTTTTTATTTGAAGATAATGTAAAGATGTCCTCTCTCGTCCTTAATAAAGCACGTGTTTTTTCTATGTTCTTCCTGCTTTCTGGAATAATCTTTGGGCTTGTTTTTTCTTTATGATTCTGTTGTTGAGCCATAATTGTTTTATCATGCTTTTTTTCTTTTATGATAGGTTTGTAAAGGCTATGCTTAAGATGCTCGCTTTTTGCGGAGCTAGAATTTTTCTTTTTTTGATGATGACTTGATCTTTTCATTGATTTATTTCTTTGTTACTAAAAAAGGCTCTCCTAATTTAGAGTATTCTAACGTTGCAAGTTTTCCATTTTCAAGTATTTTTGACCATTCCAGAACAGTTTCTTTTGGAACGTTGAATGTTTTTTGAATTGACGATACCTTTAGGCTTTTTTTGTCTCTTAATAACTCATTTAGGATATCAATATCAGTTCTTGTTTTTGTTCTGTCTTCGTAAATAGAGAGGTCTATTTTATCTACTTCTTTATATATCTCAATTTTTTTTCTTATAGTGTATATTAACAGAGTCAGGACAACGAGCATCCATTCTGTGATGACTGCGAGCTGAGATACAAAAGATAGCGAAGAGTTTTCTTCTTTGTTAATTTCTTCCTGTTGATTTATAGAAAATCCAGAGAGCCCTGTTTTGAACTTGGATTGTGTAATTGAGCCGTAAGTATATATATGGATTGAGCTATGAATAAGCGCAATAACTATTACTGTAGATAGAAATACAGTAATGAATTTCGTTTTATTCTCCATGCTTTTTTAGTGAGAATATTTAAATAGATTCTCGGTGGTTTATAGAGTGAGTATTATATAAACCTTTCACATGTTATTTAAAAATAGAGGGCAGATAAGTACAGAATATTTGATTGTTATAGGATTTGTTGTTTTTATTATTATTATGTTATTAGGGGCGGGTCTTCTTTATTCTTCGCAGCTGAGCAATCGGGTTCAGATGAATCAGCTGAATAATTTCGCGAATAAAATCATTCAGTCTGCAGAAGCGGTTTATTATGCCGGGGATCCTTCACGTGTTACAATAACCGCTTATCTTCCAGCGGGAGTTACCGGAATCTCTATCCAGAGTTCTGATATTGTTTTTAATGTAAGTACAAACAGCGGTTTGAATGTAATTGCTTTCAGCAGCGATGTTCCTATGGAAGGAGGGTTTTCTTTTTCTGAAGGAGTTAAGAGGCTGCAAATCAGAGCGGTGAGCGGGAAGGTTTTGATCTCACAATCTTAATATGGAAAAAACAGGGCAGTCTGGACTGGAATTTATGATTTTAGTCGGTGCAGTGTTTTTTTCTTTTGTTATTTTTATAGGCTCTTTACAAGAGCAAAGAGCTGATCAAATATCATCACAAAGAAACTATTTAATAAAAGAAATTGCTTTTACAGTTCAGGATGAAATTGCGCTTGCCAGTAATTCCATAAGCGGATATTCGAGAAATTTCACTCTGCCTAATGATGTTTTGGGAGCGGAATATAATGCCTCAATTTATGCTGGAAGTATTAATGTTGCAACTAAAAATGGAAAACATGCCCTTTCGCTGCCTGTATTAAATGTTACTGGTGATATTAGAATTGGGCAGAATAATATTATGAAGGTGAATGAGAGAGTGTATTTGAATAGTTAGGCAAGAGAATATTTACAGTCAACGACAAAACGGGGAAATATAAATGTCCTTGACTATATCTGCAATTTATTATGAAGCGCTCCCGACAGGATTTGAACCTGCGACCCTCGGATTAGAAGTCCGATGCTCTATCCAGGCTGAGCTACGGGAGCATAAAAAAATAGGTTTGTGTTGTTATTTAAATCTTCATTTTTATAATAATGAGCGCCTGCTTGAGATAATATGCATTGACTTTTTTTCTATATTTTCAATTGGAATGAATCTTTTATGGTATGGAATATGGACTGCTTTGACTTTTTTTACAGAGTGTTTCAAGAGAAGTAAAAATATAACGGAGAAAATAAGAAACACTATAAAAATTAATAATATTTTAATTTCCGCTTTTTTGTTTTCTTCCTTTCTATTTAATGTGCTTTTCTGAGAATGTGATATTTTTCTGGTTGAGCTGGCGATTAACTTTTTTAATCCCTCCTGCTGTTCTCTTGCTTCGATTGTAATTGCTCCTTCTTCTATTTTATTATTGGGAACATATATTTCTATTATGTATATCTTAGAAGATTTTGCCTGAGAAACAATTTTCTGCGCTGTTTTAGTTGTCCAAGAGTTATCTAATGATGTGAATGCCGCATCTATTTCTATTTCTTTAATCTCATCATGGTTTTTTATAGAGTACCATATTTTTATTTTATCGTTGGATTTTTCATATTCTTCTATAGAAAGCTCGATGCTTTCTGTTACTATCTCGTATTTCTCGTCAGTCGCTTTTCCAACTATTATCCTGCTTTTTTGGTTTATCAGAAATAAAGAGAGCGTAAATATCATCATAATACAAAAAAATGCTAATACCCTTCTTTTTTTCATTTTTCTTATACGAAGATGTTTTTTATAAAGCTTCCTTTTTATTGACGGAGCAGGGTAATATTTATATACCCTTTATTTGTATATATAGCATCTTCATAATAGCTAAAAGGAGGTGTGAAATGAACAAAAAAGGACAAGCGGCGATGGAATTCTTGATGACATATGGCTGGGCTATTTTAGCTGCAATTATTGCTATTGGAGTCTTGGCTTACTATGGGGTTTTCAGCGCTGATAAATACGCGCCTTCTGGTTCTATACTTAATCTGCCTTTTTATATTCAGGCGTCATCTGTTTCAACTACTGAACTTAAGTTAGAGGTTAAGAATAACGGTGGAGATGATCTTAACATTAGCAGATATACTGTAAGTGGTTTAGGGTGTAATACTTTTATTGCTGGTCCAGCACCATATATTAATATAAGCCAAGGAGCAGCAAGAGTCTTGAATCTTACATGCGGTAATCTTCCAAATGTAGGAAAAATAGCTAAAGGAGATGTATCGATTACATATTATAAATCAGTTAGTGGTCCAAATTCTCTAAATCAGACATCTACAGGAACATTTGCTGAAAAGGTAGCGTAGTTTTATTTTTTATTTTTTTATTTTTTTTGTTAAGATGCTTGATGAAAACAACCTTTACGCCTTGGAGATTCCTGTCTTTGATGGAGCGGTGATGCATCGCGTTTTAGATTTTGAAGAGGTGAAATGGAGCAAAAAGTACAAGCAACGATGGAATTCTTGATGACATATGGCTGGGCCATACTAATGGTTATTATTGTTTTCATAATCTTGGTTTATCATGGAGTTTTTGAATCTGACAGGGCTGTTTATGATGTAACTACAATTGATGCCCCATTTTTTGTAAACTCTCAAAATGTAAAATCGAGTCTTTCTTCTAATGGGGGTGTCGAATTAGAGTTAAGAAACGGCGGAGATGGAATTTATAATGTTACTAATATATCTATCATTGGATGCGGATCTGCTGCTGGAAACACTCTGATTGATAAAGGCGGACTGGCTAATTTTACTATCAATTGCTCTTCTCAGAATACATTAATAGGTAAAAATGGAAAAGTGTTTAAAGGAGGCGTAATTATTTATTACCAGAAACATAGCAGTTCTCTTATTGTTTCTGCACAGGGTTCAATAACTAAAAAGATAAGCTCTTATGAAGTTTATCCTGTTGATGAAGAGGAAATTTTTGAAGTTAGAGGATTTTTAGTGGCTGATGTTGTGGAATGATTTATCCATAGTTTTAAATAATTATTTTCTGTAAGAAATTGATGCGCACGTGGCACAGTGGTACTGCGGTCGGCTGCAGCCCGACTTTTCCCAGGTTCGATTCCTGGCGTGCGCTTTTCAGGCTTTTTCAGAAATCGAAGTGCTAGCGGAGCTTGCTCCGCTGCAACCATCGTTCCTAGATGTCACTTAGACAGGGTTTTTGTTCCAAGACCAAAAAGTTTAAATAGTAAGATAATCTTACCATAACATGACAATTGAATTAACAAGAGTAAGCAGTAAAGGGCAAGTCGTTATTCCTTTTGATATCCGTAAGAGAATAGGGCTGAAGGATGGAGAAACTTTAGCAGTGTCAACAAAGGATAATTTAATTGTACTTAAAAAAATAGATGATCCTATTACTGAAGATGACATTAAGACATTTAATGAAATAAAAGAGGCTTGGCAAGAAATCGATTCTGGAAAAGCCAAAAAAATGAACCATAAAGATTTCTTAAAAGAAATTTCTAAGTGGTAGAAGTTATCTACACAGAAAAGTTTGAGCGAGAGTTCAAAAAAGCTGATGGTTCTGTCAAAGAAAAAGTAGCTAAACAAATTAAAAAAATAATTGAGAATCCAGAAACTGGAAAACCCTTAAGATATGACTTAAAAGGTGAAAGAACAGTTTATGTTAAGCCTTACAGAATTATTTACTCTTTTTTTAGTAATCAAATTCACTTTTTAAGATTTGAACATAGGGGAGAAGTTTACGATTAATCAACATCGTTCCTAGATGCTCTTTGGACAGGGTTTTTGGCGTGCGCTATCCTTTTTAGCTAATTCATGTGTTTTAGGGTAGCTAATTGGTATTGACATTGCCTTTGAACGGTAGATTTATAAGCCCCTTTCTTTTTTATAAAACATATTATGGACAAGGAGGTCAAAATGGTACAAGGATATTGTGTAAAATGCAAAGTACAGCGGGAGATTAAGAATCCTGTTGAAAGCACCACTAAGAGAGGCACAAAAATTGCGAAAGGTAAATGCCCTGTATGTGGGATCACTGTTTGCAGAATGGGCGGTCTGAAATAAGATTTATATTATTTTGATTTTTATTTCTTATTCAATAGCTATACTTTAAGATGTATTTGAAGATCGGAGAGGATTTATATCTCTTATTATATTTTTAGAAGGTTTGATATAGATGCAATAATTGTGGATATGAATGGCTGCCTTGTTCTTCAAAAGAGAAACCATTAATTTGCCCCGATGTAAACAATGCATTTTATTGCGAAGGTTTAAATATTTAATATATTTGTTAAAATAGATGGTTGAGACTATTTTATCAAGTCCTCTGGCTCAGACAGCGTTTGTGTTTCTTTTGGTATTTACTCTAGTGTTTGCGATATTGCAAAAGACGAAAATTCTCGGAGATGGAAAACATCAGATTGATGCTTTAGTTGCTTTAGCAATTGGACTCATTATTATTTCAGTAGGCTACGCTTTAGATATAATACACCGCTTAATTCCTTTTTTGGCTATAGGACTAGTAGTTATCTTAGTGTTTTTGCTATTGTTTGGCTCTGTTTATCAACCTGGAGAATTTAAGCTGAATAACTGGGTGAAAGCTGTCTTTGGAGTAATTATATTTGCTGCTTTAGTTATTACAGTATTGATAATTACCGGAGGAGGAGATTATATTCTTGATTGGTTTTACAGTGCTGACAGTTCGTTTTTGAGCAACGCAATTCTGATTATTATAATAATTGCTGTAGTTGTGCTGGCTTTTGTTTTTGGAGGAAGAGGAGAATCTGGAAAAGGCAAATCGAGCTGATATTAGAATTTTATGGACTGGGATTTACATATGTTTCGGCGTACATTGTAAAATAAGCGAAAATGAATAAAAATCAAGAAAGAAACACATTTAAAGTAGAAAATAATAATGAGAATAGTAAAAAAAAGGCCGAGATAGCGAATAGGAAGAATAAAACTGTTTGGGGTGTTATAGGAGTCATATTAACTATATTCGGAATAACTGGTACAATTCCAATACTTTTAAACAGAGAATACTTAATTGGCTTACCAATAACAGGACTTTCTGTAATAGTTGGAATAATTTTAATGGCTTGGGCTCTTAGCGATTAAATGAACGATGAAACTAAAAAGAAAAATATCTTAGATCTACAGTTTCAAAAATATCTTGTTGTTGCTTCTACATCTGTTATTATTGCGTTTACTTATGTGATTGGTGTGGGTATTGCCATTTTTTCAAAACAAATAAGCTTAGATGATTTTAACAGTATGGGAGCAATTTTTGTGATATCCGCCGGAGTTTTAGGAATTTGTTCTACAATATTCTTTAATGCTATATTCCACCTGAAAAATATTCCTTTAGTTTTAAAAAATTTGTAATTTATTCATATAAATCAAAGCGGACCACTTATTCTTAAGTGGGAAGAAATCTACTAGCCTAAAGGCTGGAGTGAGTTGGAGCCTGCTAACTATTTTTGTTAAGAAGATTATGATACGGGGAGAGTTTATTGTGGCTCCCTATGCAACAATGTATTTTTGAGATACATTTCTTTACGCCGAGGACTTGGCAGTTCGATTCTGCGCAGGTATATACAAATTAATTTTCTAAAAACTATTTTTAATGTAAGAAAGTAGGAATGCAAGCATTTATAAAGATTTGTATCTTACATTCTTACATGGTAAATGTAACTAGAATAAGTTCGAAGGGTCAGATTGTAATACCATCTGAATTAAGAGAAAAGATGAATTTAGAAGAAGGAAATCTATTGATTATTTCAGATAGCGACGATTCAATTTGTATGAAAAAAATTGAGTTGCCTAAAATAAAATCTTGGAGAGAAACAACAAAACCGTTTAGAGAAGCAGCGAGAAAATCTAATTTTTCTGATGGAGATTTAAAAAAGCTGATAATGGAATCAAGAATCAGATAAGAGGTTTAAATGAAAATAGTTCTGGACACAAATGTTTGGTTGTCAGGCATATTTTGGTATGGAGAAGCTAGTAAAATCATTGAAAAAGCAGAAAAGAAAAACGTTCAGATATTTATTTCTGAAGAGATCTTATCAGAAATTGCTAATGTTTTAAATAAAGAATCAAAATTCCAAAAATATATTTTAAATTTGAGATTGAGCATTGAAGATTTGTTAAGAACTATTTTATCAATTTCTACATTAATTGAAACGAAAACTAAATTAGATATTATAAAATCAGATCCCAAAGATAATATTATTTTAGAAGCAGCATTAGAAGGAAAAGTGGAATATATAGTTTCTTATGATAATCATATTTTAAACATGATAGAATTTAGGGGAATTAAAATAATAAATCCCGGAGAATTTCTAAGAATTTAGTCTGCTCGTTAAAAAAGTTTACCTTTTGGATACATTTCTTTACGCCGAGATAAGGTTTAAATAGAATATAAAATATGAATTTTCATGGAAACAAAAACTGAGAAACTTGATACTTTAAACTTGTTTAAAAAGAGAATGGAACTTTTAGTTGGAGCAAAGTTGAAAGAAACTAATAAAACCAAAGAGGCTATGAAGGTGCAGGATAGGATAAGGGCAAAAATTGGGGACTGGAAGGGTTCTGAAGAGATTAAAAAATGGAGAAAGGAGAGATAGAAAAATCTAATCTCGTACTTGACAGTTCTATTGTTATAAAATGGTTCTGTCAAGAAGATAATACAGAAAAAGCATTACAGATTAGGGAGAAATTTTCCAACGGAGATATTAATATCTCATTTCCTGACTTGATAATATATGAAATATCAAATGCATTACGTTATAACAAAACACTAACAGAAAAGGACATAGAAGATTCTATAAATAGCATTATGGATTTAAATGCAGAAATAATAGTTCCAACAAAAGAACTAACAAAATTAGCAATTTCAATAGCCAAAAGACATAATATGACAGTATATGATTCATATTATTTAGCACTGGCAAAAGAGTTAAATTTCAGTCTATTAACTGCTGACGAAGAGCTTTATAATAAAGCAAAGGACTTAGAAGTTGTTAACCTGCTTAAGGATTATGTTGTTTGATCAAAATTAAACGCTCGTGTTTCAGTGTTACATAATTCTATAAGAGAAAGAACAAAAGTCATGAGAGGATTTCATTGTGTATAGAAAGTGCCTATGCTGTAATGAAAGGATTAGAGATTAATTATAATTTCAATAGAAAGCATATGGTTTTAGGTAATAAAACACCAGTAGGAATAGCTATTTCAGATTTAGAGCTAGGAAAAAATAGATGGCTAGATTTGATTAAGATGAGTAAGATCTAGGAAGATAAACATTCAATTCCTATATTAACAAGCTTGTTTAATGCTTTTTTGACATTCATTTTGTGAAACTTTGGATCCCATTTCTCGCCCAAAACATCACTCACCACAAATGCCGCTGCTATCTTAACTTTTCTAACAGAAGCAACTGCAAACAAAGCTGATGCTTCCATTTCTACTGTTGCAACACCTTCTTTCTTATAATGAGCAACTTCTTTTTTCGTTTCTCTATAAGGAGCATCAATTGTCCATGTAGGAGCAATAGAAAACTCTAACTTATTTTTCTTAATTAAATTACCTAATTTTTTAGTTAAAATCTTGTCCGGATAAGAATATTTTTCATGAGGAATATAATGGTAACTTGTTCCTTCATCTCTTATAGCTTTATTACACAAAAAGATTCCTTCATGTCGCAATCCTCCAGCAGTTCCTATATTGATAAATTTTCTTCCTCCTAATGCAATTAATTCTTCAATTATTGTGGAAGAATACGGAGCACCAATCCCACCCATCCTAATTACTCCAATCTTTCCTATCTTGATAATTGATAATTCGCTATAAAATGTTATTTTTTTATATTTTCCTTTGAATTTCCTTAGAATATGACGATAGGGTGTTGATTGGTATATCAATAAATATTTTTTAGGGAATTGAGATTTGTCCAACTTTTTATAGTTTACATAATCAGTAGGATGAAATAAAGCATCGGCAAGATGCTTATTCTTGAAATTTGGAAACGTCATAAATAGGCTTGGGGAATTACCCATATAAATCTTTTTATTTATTTAGCTCCCTACGCAACAATGCAGTTTCCCGAAACATATTTAAACCAGATTTAGCTAATTTATAAATGGCAGTGGATATTGGAACAGTACTTCTTCAATGGGAGCAATCAGGGGTGTTTGAATTTCTTTTTCCTCTTCTGCTTATTTTTGCAATTGTGTTTGGAATATTAACAGCGACAAATGTTTTTGGATCTAATAAGGGGCTGCATGTTATTATTGCACTAGTGGTTGCATTTATGGCAATTGGCTATTCAAATTCAATTGGTTATTCTTTGGGTGCTTTTTTAAGTGAACTCTTTCCAAGACTTGCAATAGGTTTGGCGGTTTTATTGACTTTGATGATTCTTACAGGGTTTTTTATCAAGGATGATGAGGATTTTAAAAAATGGTGGTATGTTGGATTTTCAGTTGTAGGCCTTGCAATTGCAATTGTTATTGTAACGAAATCATTTGATAGATATGGATGGTCAAGTAGTTTTCAGACAGAGCAGTATTTGGGATGGATTATTGGAGCCTTGTTAATTATTGGGCTAATTATCGCTGTTTCTGTCAGCGGAAATAAAGGAAAAGACGATGATGAAGTAGTTGTGAGGAGGAGAGATAGGAGGGTGTAAAATAATAATATGATTTTTAATAAACAAAATAATATATCTATAGAAATTTATTTGTAAAATGGTACAAGCTGATTTATCTGGGATAAACTATTTTCTGCCTTTATTGAGCTTTTTCCTCGTTTTTGTGATTATGTATGCAGTGATTGTGAAAACTAAATTAGTAGAACATTGGTTCCTGCAGATATTTATCCCATTTGTTCTTGCGACAATTTTTGTTTCTGCAGTAGGCGCTAGAGATTATGTATTAAATATAGTGGTATGGTTTGCAGTTTTATTGGTAAGCTTTTTTCTTCTTTTGATGATGTCGGGTTTTGCTGGGGAGCATCTTAAATCATGGAATAAAGGAATTGGAATATTATTTATTATTTTAGTAATTGTCATGTTTTTGATATCTGCAGTTTTTGTTTTTTCTGAGTATTTCACTCCTTATTTGCCTGGGAGCAGCGGCGCGGGAGCTAATCCAGATGTATTGCGATTCACTGATTGGGTGTATTCTCCAAGAGTTTCTGGAGCGATTTTGTTGATTATTGTGAGCGCTCTTGTGAGCTGGGTTCTTGTTAAGGGGGCTGGAAAGAAGGAAGAAAAGAAAAAATAGGTTATCTTTTATGATGATGTTCAACTAAAGCCTTAAATGTTTTTTGTGTTTCTTCCATTTCTTTTTTGATGTCTTCTACATTTGTTATATAAGAGCCTACTTTTTGGAGGATTGACAATTGCAAGCGGTCGATGATTTTTTCGATACGCTTCAAACGTTCATCTAAATATTCTGCTTTAGTTTCTATAGATGTTTTTAAATTGAGAAGCTCTTCAATTTTCTGGCGCAGAGGGGATAATTTCTCGATGAACACCTGTTCTGCTATTTCTGTTATGGTGTCTGCACTTATTCCTCCTGTTTGATATTGATCGTAACCTGAATAATTCTGTTCTTGCTGATATTGAGGGTATGAAGCAGGGTATACCTTCTCCTGCTGGTTGTTTGAATTAGGAGATTCCGGGATTGCAGACTCTGCTCCTGTTACTGCTTCTTTAATCTGGGCTTGAGCTAAAATGTCTGAAATTTCGTTTTGGTTCAGGCCTTTTTTGAACAGTGCTTCTATAATATTCTGCTCTGTTTTTCCTTCTGCCTGCATTTGCTGAACTTCTTCAAGAATGTTCATGCTCTCCTCTCCTTAACAAGTCTATCTGCTTTTGTATTATCGACAATTCTTCTTTTCTTGCAGTAGAATCCATCTGCTCTGTTATTCTTTCTAAAATTTCTTTTATTCTATTATTCTCTTCTTTAATAATTATTATCTCTCTTTTCATTTCTTGTGTTTCTTTAGATATTTTATCTCGTTCTTTCATTAATGTCTCGCCTATTAGAAGTATTCTGTCTTTGAGCAGTCTCTGTCTTTCTTCTATGTCGCTGAGCCTTATTCCCTGTTCAACTGAAAATTCTTGAGATTCCTGAGCCTCTTCCATGGTATTTATATGGTTTTAGAGTTTAAAATGGTTTTGATTATAGAATGCATTGGCATATTTATCCAAGAAAAGGTTTAATTGCCGGGATGGAACTCAATGATATTTATATTTTATCTGCTTATCCCTAAGTTTACATCTTCAATATTTTATTCAAATTGTTTACATATAAATACTTTTCGTTTTTTATTTTGTTAGAGTTCCACTCTAAACTTTTAGAAAAGCTTTTAATCATGGGAATTCTGTTTTAAGAGATGAAAGATAATAAAAAAAGGCTTGATTTAAGGATTTTACGAACTCACGAGCCGGTTCGAGCCAAGACAAACCTTTTGTCTCAAAATCGGTGATTTTCTCCGTAAGCGCAACCTTTTGGGAAAGTAAGCTCTGTTTTTTGGCGGCATATTCTTCTGTGGATAAAGCATCTGCTAAATAAACATCGAGTAGTTTTTGAAGTTTTTGCCTCAACCTGCACTAATTGCTCTTTCAAAACGCCAACCTCGCTTTGTGCGTCCTTTTTCGCCTTATCTTGTTCGTTATCCAACGCCGCCAAAACATTTTCGGTGTCTTGGCTCGACAAAGAGAACATTTTGGAAAAATGAGAGATTTACCGCTCAATGGAGATTAAGCGTCATGAATATACCTAAGTGCGAAAACAGAGTCTTGGGAATTATAATTTGTTCGTAAATTTGTTCTGCCGCGTGATTGCTTTTTCACCTGCTCAACTATTGTTTTAGGGGCCAGCGAGAAAATATGTAGTATATCTTTATAACAGTAACAAATAGAAAGGGTTATATAGTAATTATTTATTAAAGAAATATGGAAAATGAGCGAAGAGCAAAATTAGAAAGTAGAATTGCTAAAGCCTCTGGAATTTTAGCAGGTGCAGGATTAACTGCATTAGGTTGTTATAATCCAGAATTAACTCCATACATAGCTATTGGTGGTGTTGTTGGTGGTGTTGTTGGTGCTGGTAGTGGTGGCGATGTTGGTGGTGTTGTTGGTGTTGGTCGTGTTATTGGTCTTGTTGGTGGTGTTGTTGGTGTTGTTGGTGGTGTTGGTGGTGTTGTTGGTGGTAAGGAGTTACTTAAAGAACCTGTTAAGTTTGCTAAAAGGATGTTTGCATATGGAATGTTATCATCTGCTTTAACTCTCGGAGGCAATTATTTAGGTCGAAGTGCTGTTAATGTTAAAAGTGTTTCAATCCCAGCAGGAACAAACGAAACAGGAAGGATCATATTACATTCGAGTAAGAGTGAAAGACATTTATATGAATACGAAACAAATAATGTTGGAAAAGTTTTTTTACCAAAAGAAGAAATATTAAGATTAGAATCTGAAAAATTAAGAAATAACTCAAATTCTAATTTGGAAGTTATTTTTGAAAAATATAAATAAGAATACTGGTTGTTTCTGGTTCTAGTTACTAGTTATTTGTTTCTTTTCGCCTTTGGCGAAGACTATCTGTCGCTTTCAGCGAGCTTGAGCCGGCCATGTTTAAATAAAAGACTTTTCTCGGTCTGATTTAACGTATACGATTGATTAAAAAACTGTGTTGCATGACTCCTAAAAAACAGCACAGTTTTTAAGCGAAATATATTTAATCACTATTTTATATAGTAATATGAAGCAATATGATTTTTAAGGAAAATGCCCCGCTTTATGCGACTGAACTGGAACGAAAACAAGGAGAGGAAGTTTTATATGTTAATATGCTGCGCGCCCCCTTTATTCCTTCTTTGGCAGACAATCCTGCAACAATGGCTAGAGTTGTTGAGATGCTTTCTGAATATCCTTCTGTCAGCAGAATTGTTTTTGTTCAGCAAAGAAATTATCATTATGGTTTTGAGCAGATCAGCATGCTGTCTGAAATTGCAAGGATTTATCATTTTTTGACTAAGCAGGAAGTTTTGCTTTCTATTGAGACGCTGCAATTGCTACAAGGAATTCCACAGGCACAGAATGAATTGAACTCTTTATTGAGCATGCTTATTCGTGATCCGGTTTTATGTTTAGCGACTCTTCACAGGATGATATTAAACTATAATAATGAGAGATATAAGCAGTTTCGTAATTATTCTCATTATCTCTATCTGCTTGAAAAGTTTTCTCATTTGCTTGAACAGACGAGACTTGTACGTGCTGCTATGGAAGAAGGGGAAGTTGCGATGATGAATAGAACTATTTATAGAATTCTTTTCAGACCTGATATCCTTCCTAATTTTACTTTTACGCGGCTTGTTTCTAAATTTCCAGCTAATGCAGAGATGATTGATCAGTATAGAATAAAATATAATTTAGAAGAAGCCATGGTTACTATTTTAAAAAGGAATGACTCTACTTTGTTTTATCATATTGTTCCACCAGAGTATAACTTGTCTGAAGAGCATCATCTTTTGCTGCAGCTTGCAAGGAATGTATTGATTGAACATAGACCTAAGGCGGAAGAATTTACTGATCCTGAAAAAACACGGTCTGTTTTTTTTAATGTTGCAAGAGATTTAATAAGTGAGTTGGCGTCACGTAAAAAAATATCATTGAATTATAGAGAGTTGCAGATGCTTGCTCAGATTTTAGTAAGATATACTATAGGATTCGGGCTATTAGAAATTCTGCTTATGGATTCTAGACTTCAGGATATTATGCTTAATGCACCGATTGCGCAGAATCCTATTTTTGTCCGCCATGAAATTTATGAAGAGTGCACGACTAATATAATGCCCAGCTATGAGGATGCTGACTCTTGGGCTGCTAAATTGCGTCTGCAGTCAGGGAGACCTTTAGACGAAGCTAATCCTGTGCTTGATACGGATCTTTTTTTTAATAATGTCCGCGCGAGAGTTGCTGCTATTCAAGCTCCTCTTTCGCCTGCTGGATTGGCTTATGCTATAAGGAGACATAGGGATGAACCTTGGACATTGCCTTTATTTATCAAAAATAAAATGCTCAATTCTTTTGCTGCAGGACTTTTAAGTTTTTTGATCGATGGCAACAGGACTATTTTAGTCGCAGGAACAAGAAGCTCTGGAAAGACTTCTTTATTAGGAAGTTTAATGCTGAATGTTCTGCTTAAAGTAAGGATGATTGTTGTTGAGGATACTCTTGAATTGCCTGTGGATTCTTTAAGAAATATAGGGTATAATATACAGAGGATGAAAGTACGGAGTGCATTGGTTGAGGGCTCGACTGAAATAGAAGCGGCAGAGGGCATTAGGACAAGCCTTCGTCTTGGGGATTCTGCTTTGATAGTTGGAGAAGTTAGAAGTTCGGAGGCGAAAGCTCTTTATGAAGCAATGAGAGTTGGGGCTCTGGCTAATGTTGTTGCCGGCACGATTCATGGAGACTCTCCGTATGGTGTTTTTGATAGAGTTGTGAATGATTTAGGGGTTGCGCCAACTAGTTTCAAGGCTACTGATATTATTGTTATAGCGAATCCTGTAAAAACGGCTGATGGACTTCATTCTAAAAAAAGAGTGATGTCAGTAACAGAAGTTAGAAAGCACTGGACTCAAGATCCTCTGCAAGAAGGCGGCTTTGTTGATCTGCTGCAGTATAATGTTGAAAAAGATGAATTAGAGCCAACTTCAGCTTTAATTAATGGAGATTCTGAAGTGATTAAAATGATTGCTTCTAGTGTGAGTGAGTGGGCAGGAAATTGGGAAGCTGTTTATGATAATATTTTACTAAGAGGGAAAATTCTACAGGAGCTGGTTTTTGCTGCTGAGAAGATGTCTAAGCCACAACTTCTAGAATCAAAGTTTAATGTGCTTGCTATCAGCGCTTTTCACCGAATCAGCGAGAATGTTAGAGCAGATTTCAAGGTTCCTTCTTCGGAAAAGGTCTTTCCTTTATGGAAGAATTGGCTAAATGAGGCCGCGAGAATTTTTTAGTTTTGGGTTCTTTGCTTTTATTTATCTTTTTTGATATTGTTGTTTCTTTTTATGATTTTCCGAAGAACATTTAGGATAACTATTATTACGAGCGCTGCTATTATTATACTTATTAATGAAAATTTATTTTTAGTTTTTGGAGCGATTACAATAAACCATTCTCCTGCGACAGCCGGCTCTTCTTGATACATGACACGCAGGCTTACTATATATTGCCCTTCTAGCATGCTTTTCGGCAAATTGAGATTTTTAATAAACTCTGTTTGTGTTTCTATCATAATGGCTTCTTCATCTACCATAATTATTTTTCCGTCAGTGTCTTTAATCTCATAGAAAAGTTTTGCATCTACTTTTCTTATGTCTCCAAGATCGAGTATTTTTACTGAGAGGAGAAGGTTGTCTCCAGGCAGAAGCTCTTTTGGTTTATTCTGAATTTCTATATTGACATCAAACAGAGCTTTTTTATGGTTTATTGTTATAACTATAGGAATTATTTTTCTTATCTTTTCTTCATCGCTCACTTCGAGAGAACTGAAGTATGTATTTGGGGCGGCATCTTCTAGAGCAAGGATGTCTATAAAAACTGTTTTTACTTCATTAGGAGAAAGTGCAAACGCTTTTTCTTTTACATATATCAGTTTGTTAGGGTCCTTTTTTTCTATGCTTATATTGATACTTTCTTTTCCAAGATTACTTATATTTATTGCTATTTTTTTTGTCTCCCCTTGCTTAATTTTTAGTTGGATACTTTCCGGCACTACTTTTATTTCTTTCTCTTTTTTTATTTCACTAGTTCCACTACTGCTTCCGCCTCCTGAAGAGGAAGATGATGTAGAGGAAGATGATGTGGAAGTGTCTTCTTCAGCAGAAAAGGCAGTAAAGTGAGAGACATTGAAGGTGAGTACGCCGCCAGTGTAACTTTGGATGACGCAGATTGTTGAAGGGCAACTATTGCCGTCTATTACAATGCGCGGATTTGCGAATGTGAGGTCATAGATAGAGAGTGTCGCAGAAGTATTGAAAAAGGAAAGTGCTGTTGTGTTAATCTCTATGTAATTAAAAGAAATATTCGTGAAGGCATCTATATTTATTGACGAATTTCCGCTCGTTAAGTTAATAGCTCCAGGAAAGTGAATTTTACCATTGCGCGTGTCTTCGAGGATAATGTTTGTGAGATTATTCCATTCTTCTTTGCTGAACTGATATAGGTCTGTTGAGTTGCCTTTGAAAGTGGTATTCTGATACTTTCCATAGCTGCAATTGAGCTCTCCTGCTCTTACGCCGAATGTTACATTTTTTGTTACTAGCATACCATAGCTATTGTTCGCAAAGATTTGTAGAACGTGAGAGCCTTGGCTTGCATTAAAGAACGCCGGAGAAGTATAAAGAGACTTATTCTGACCATAATCGAGAGAAAACCAAATTGTTTGATAGCCGCTTGCTGTAAAGTTCAATAAAAGATTAGTTTCTGTTAGATAAAAATGATTTTTTGGATTGTGCAGAACAAGTGCTGGTGGGCCACTAACTACTACTACTGATACATTGAGTTTAACGTTTTGATTAGTTGCTTTTCCACTGATGGTTTCTCCGGTGAGCAAGGAGGCTACTGAGTGAATGAAAATAAATGCAAAAAGAAGAATTGTGACTGTAAAAAACAACTCTTTGACTTTATTCATAAGATAGCGATACAAAGAAGGTATATAAAATTAACCGATTAATTAAGAATTTTTACGCTTTCTTTTTATAATAATGATTATCACAATGATAATGAGTATGATTGCACCGATGAAAATCCAGGTTATATCTGTTGTTTTTGTTTCTTTTTCTGTTACTGGCTGGCTTGGAGCAGGCTTTGGCTTTTCAGTTATCATAAGATCAAAATGGGTTTCAAATGCTGAACCTAATCTAAATTGACCAGCTTCTTGTTCACTTTGGACTTGTGTGACTCCTAATCCGATATCATATTTTTCCCCAATTAATTTGCTTTGAGGTACAATTATTCTCACTTTGACTTTTATATCTTTCGTGCCTGCAGGAACGATGTAAATATTTTTTTCATCGATAATATTTGCAAATTCTTTTCCTGAAATAATCTCTGCTTTAAAGGTGAGATCTTCATCTCCGACCATATTTTGTAATCCATATTCTATTTCTTTTATTTCTCCTGGATACATTGTAAGAGGGCGTTGATCCCAGTAAGGAGAGGTTACTCCTGCAGCTATGACAAGGGATAAGGAGAGCATGAGCAATGCTAGGAAAATGATGCTTTTTGCAAAACGCGCCTTTCTTTTTATAATCATGTTACTTTAACTGTCCACGAACCCTGATTGGATGTGGAGTATGATTGGGCTGACAGTTCACTGCCTGCGGATCTGATGCATATGTATAATTGCTCTTGTCCTGCAATGCCGTTGTTGATGCTGTGATTTCCTTGAGAAAGCGATGAACGATTAACAGCCTGGAAAATACTTTTGACCATCGAAGACGCATTATTTTCTCCTGAAGAAATATCACATTCTGCGTTGCTGCCAGTACTTACACCAATTGAGAAGTTTCCTGCATATACACCTTTTGTTGAATCAGTTTCACCAAGAAGATTGGTAGCATTCATTTCAACATTTCCTACTGTGACGTTTTTGTTTCCAGTATTATTCAAAGTCAAAGGATCGTTATTAGAGCTTTGATTGCTACCGCCAGGATTAATTGATGCGAAGGTTAGTGAAGATGGAAAGGAAGTAAGGGCGGTTGTTGAAAGAAGTGTAACGTTAAGTGATTGATTTGTTGTTGCTGAACTATTGACAGAAATTCCATTGCTGGTGTCATTGATGGCGACAGAAATATTCCAGATACCAGAGCCATCGAAATACCACATATAAATTGCACAGGTGTAATTTGAGTAGTTCGTTGCGTATTGGGCTGTTCTTACACAGCTGCTATTTTGCCGCACTGCTTCGCCTGCACGGGTGAAATTAGCACGGGCGCTGGCATCATTCAAATTGTTAAAGCCGTCTGCATCGTAGACGGTGAAATTAATAAAGACAGCAAATGTGTTGTCTTCAGTGATACTCTGGTCTGCAAGTCGAGAGACCGCAGTAATGTTTGGGGGAGTGTTTGCTAAGGTGACATTGACAACGAAATTTTGAGATGTTGCTTTTCCAGTAATCTTTTTCTTAAACCATTCACTTAAAGGTCCTGCTGATACACTTATTAGAGAAAGCGCGATTATAAAGACGACGCTTAGTATCAAAACCTCTCTTTTCATCTTGTTTTGTATTTTATTATCTATTTAAACTTTTCCATCTTTTTTTATTATGCCGGTCCTTCTTACATTGCGTTGATTTCTGTTGATGAGTTCTCCTATTTCTTTGTAAGTATGTTTTTGTTTCTTGAGATAGTGAACGAGCGACGCTAATACAGTATCCTTTGCTTTTTTAAAGATGTTTGCAGGAACTTTCTCACTCTTTTCTACGGAAGCGAACGGCTGCGGATGTTTCTTTATAGCTTGATGGTGTGCTGTCCAGACTGTACGCGGATCTTTTCCAAGGAAGCGAGCAATCTCGCTGTACTTTATACTTTCTTCTTCTTTTAAGTATTGTGTGAGTGCTTCAAGAGCGCCTAGTTCTTTGGTAAATATTGAAAGAGGGATTTCTTTTGGCAGACGACTTATTTTTTCTTGACGATTCGTTCTTTGAAGAGCATTGGTGTAGATTGTACGAATATTTCTCTGGTCACGCTGTAGATGTATTGCAATCTCACTATATTTCATGCCTTTTTCTTCTTTTAGATAAATAATACTTGTTTCAAGAGAAGTATATTTTTTATTTGTGAATTGTTCAAGAGGCATCGAAGGCGTTTTTGATAGATGAGCGAACGGCTGCGGATGTTTTTTTATAGCTTGATGGTGTGCTGTCCAGACGGTGCGCTCATCTCTTTGTAGAATCTGTGCAATCTCACAATAACGCAACCCAAGATTTTCGTTGAGGTATTTGCAGAGCGTTTCAAGAGCGCCTAGTTCTTTAATAAATATTGAAAGAGGAATTTCTTTTTTCTTTCTTTTACGGAGCGAATTGAATGATAGTGCAATTGCAAGAATACGGATTGTCCACGAACCCTGATTTGATGTGGAGTATGATTGGGCTGATAGTTCATTGCCCGCGAATCTGATGCATATGTATAATTGCTCTTGTCCTGCGATGCCGTTGTTGGCGCTGTGATTTCCTTGAGAGAGCGATGAACGATTAACAGCCTGGAAAAGACCTTTAACTAAAGAAGACGCATTATTTTCTCCTGAAGAAATATCACATTCTGCGTTGCTGCCAGTACCTACACCAATTGAGAAGTTTCCTGCATATATACCCTTTGTTGAATCAGTCTCACCAAGAAGATTTGTTGCATTCATTTCAACATTTCCTACTGTAATATTTTTGTTTCCAGTATTATTTAAAGTCAAAGGATCGTTATTAGAACTTTGATTGCTACCGCCTGGATTAATTGATGCGAAGGTTAATGAAGTTGGATAGGAAGTAAAAGCTGTTGTTGAGAGAAGTGTAAAGTTAAGTGATTGATTTGTCGTTGCTGAGCTATTGACAGCAACTTCATTGCTGGTGTCATTGATGGCGACAGAAATATTCCAGATACCAGAGCCATCGAAATACCAAACATCGATTGCACAGGTGTAGTTGGCATAAAAACTTGAATAGGTTGTGAGCTTGACACAGGTTAGGTTTTGCCGCACTGCTTCGCCTGCGCGGGTGAAATTTGCCAGTGCACTTGCATCGTTGAGATTACCAAAGCCGTCTGCATCGTAGGCTGTGAAGTTTAACCATACTTTTGTTGTAGTGTCTTCAGTGATGCTTTGGTCTGGGATATTTGTGACTAGAATTATCAGCGGCGCACTGTTAGTTGGTGTTGTGTTTATAGTTATGTTACGGGTTTCTGTTCTGTTAATATTATTTACAGTATCTGCTGCAGTGGCGTTGAAGAAGTAAGTGCCGTTTGCAAGAGCAGTATAGTTAATAAAGAAAGAGGAGGTTGTTGACGTGTTAGTTTGATTGAGAAAGCCGGAAGCGTTGTAGAGATTAATAGTTATATTGACGAGGGCAAGGTCAGTTGCAGTTACGTTAATAACAATATTTGTGCGTGTAAGCACTGAATTGTTGGCTTCTGTCTCTATGCTGAAGTTGATGAACGGCTGTATTCTGTCGAGGATGAATGTGAAATTTGTATTGTTCCAAGCCATATTATTTGAGGAGTCTTTTACGAGATAGTTCCAGGTGAAATTGTCATCGTATGGCAATGTTAATGTGATATTTGAGCTTCCGACAGTCCCTGAAAGTGTACGGGTTTCTGTATTGTTGACAATATCACTCGAGGAGTTCCAAATATATAATGTGGCATTGGCAAGAGCAGTTTCATCTGAGAATGTTGAGTTAAATGAGTAAGTTGCTGTTGCGGTTGCTGTGTTATTTGATGGTGCGATGAGTGTGGTTATTGGGACTGTGTTATCAGCCGCACCTTCTGTTCCGTTGATGCTGTAATTTGACCAGTATGTTACATTAAAGCTTACTGTGCCAGCACTCAATGATGTGAAGTTGCTACAAATACTTGTAGGACAATTTTCTCCATTCTTTAACAGAGAAGGATTTGTATAATTGGGAACGCCATAAAGAGTGACATTCGCGCTTCTATTTAGACCAAAGGCTCCTATTGTCTCGTTGACAAACACTGAATTGTTCCCAAAACGTATTTTATCGGAAAGATTATTCGCTGTGCCATTGATGGGGCGTAAGAAACGAATTTCTCCAAACTGCTCGTGCTTGAACCACACGATGCCTCCAGAGCCATTGAAGCTGTAATTTCCTGTGAAGTTTGCGTTTGTAAACTGTGTATTGTTGAGGCTTCTATCTGCGACGCGGATATCGTGGAATGCAGGATTTGTCAAGATGAACGTGAGATTGGTGAAATTATTTCCGCTTGAAAAGCTGTCGTTGAAAAACAGTGCGTCTCTGCCTGAGTTATTGATAGTGAGACCAAAGAATTGGTTATTTAAGGATTTGAAGTTGAAGCCTATTCCATAAAAATTGTTGTTGATTGTGGTGTTGTGAAAGGTGTTGTTCTGGCTTGAAGTGAGATTGATCGCGTTTCCGGAATTATTATAGAGTGCGCTCCCGATGAATGTGTTATTGGAGCTGTTGAAAATCACAAACCCGCCTTGCGAATTGTTGTGCGCGGTATTATATGTGAAGTTGTTGTGGAAATTTCGGACTGTTAGATTCAAGCCATTGACTGTGTTGTTATTCAGCACGTTGAAATGCACTTGAGTGTAGTTGTTTCCGTTCAACAGTGTTAAGCCAGATCCAATATTAAAGATAATGATGTTGCTGACAATGGTGGTATTCAAGGTAGCATCTGCACGCACACCAGACATACCCTTGTTGAATACGATCGAGTTATTTGTAAGATTATTTAAGTGAGAGTTTGCTCCGATAATAATTCCTGCCTGCGTGTTATTGCTTGCAATATTGCGAGTGATATTGTTCCTCAAAGAACCTTCACTAATATTAATTCCATGCAACGAATTATTAACAACAACATTTCTATCCACGAAAGATAGATTCGATCCTCCGTGAATCCAGATTCCAGACATAATATTAAAATCAACACGGTTGTATTGAATAGTAGCATTTTCGACTCCTGATAATAAAATACCATGTGGTCTGTTCAAAGAAATTGTATTATTAGTAATATTAACTATGTGTGACCTGACAGAAACATAAATTCCATTACGGGTATTGTTATTAATAATATTATTAGTAATGTTAGTTGAAAGAGAATGCGAAGTAATGTTAATACCTGAATTAGTGCTATTAGAAATAGTATTGTTATTAATTAAAGTATAGTTGCTCCCAAAATCTAAGCTTATACCAGACCATCGGTTAAATTTAATAGTATTAGAAATTATACTATTATTAGAAGAAGCAATAAGTTGAATACCATTACGAGAAGTGTGATTAATAGTATTATTAAATAAGGTGTTATTTAGACTTTTATTTAGAACAATTCCTACAACTGAGATGTTGTATATAATATTGGAGCTAATATTATTATGAGCGCTATTTTCTAAATAAATACCATAAACATCCCCAATAAAGGTATTATTTATAATATTAGAATAGTTAGAATTAAATAACGTGATTCCGTATCCTTTTCCTCCAGCAGAAGCAGACATATTAATTTTGCAGTTTTTGATTGTAGTATATTCTTGATTTGAGTAAACTCCTGGAATTTGCTGTGTTTTGTTTGAGATCGAGAATCCTTGGCAGTCAAGAGTGACATTTTTTGCAGTAATATTCATACAGGATGCGACTACGCCTACCGGGACAGCGTTTGCTGTGAGAGTGTATATGGAATTTGCTGTTGAGAGAGTACTACACGCGCTGATTGTCGGGTCGATGATGTGGTCTATCTCAACTGCGCCGCTTGTTACTTGGAGGTCGAATGTATCTTGTGTGTTTTGAAGAGCAGTCAGTACTACTCTATTATATTGGTTGCTGTTTATTTTTGTGAATTCGGCAATTTGCTGATCGCTATCTTTCTCATAAACTGTAATTTTTGGATTTCCTGAGACAATTCTAGGATAGATTGTTATATCATTATTCGCTGTTAAGTTTTTTTCAAACGTTGCTCGTATATAATGCTGTGCTGGAATTGTTTCTGACCAATTTCCGTCGAGTTCTCTCACTTGTTCGTAAATGTTGTTGATGAATTCTCTATTGCTGTCTAAATGCTCTGCATTTGTAATGAGGATGATTTCAAATGTTTGGTTTGAAGAATCTGGAGTTGTCCAAACCATAGTATCTAAAAGAGTGTCATTGTCTATATCGAGAAGTGTGAACGGATGTTCTTGCCGAGAATTATTTTTGAGCCAATATAGTTTAACACGATCTTTTTTCTCTCTAGGCAGCGCATAGGGCAAAAGTGCGGTTGTGTTAATCTCTGTGTAATTCAGATTATCTGCGGCTCTGATACTCACACGTTTTTTTTGCCTAGTGATATTTTCTTCGTGTTGTTCAGGGCCTGGTGTTTCGTATGTTATTGAGTATTCTTCGTTTATTTCGTCTGAAGAAATTTGTTTAGTGAGTGAGTCTTTTTGTCGTGTTGTGTGTGCAATCTTCTTTTTACTTTTTTGTTTTATGGAATCTAGTGAAATGTTTGATGCAGATTCAGGGAGATTAATTTTTAGTTTTTGTGCGTGTACAAGAAGAATTTGTTTTTTCCAGACTACTGGCTTGTTGACTTCTATATCAGTGTGTGTGGTGTTGATGAAAAGTATTTCTGTTGCATTCATCTCTTCGGTTTCGTTTTGCGCAGGTAACGTGATATTTTCTTCTGCACCGCTTATTTGCAGTGTATAGGTAATTGACTCTATGTTTAGTGAGGCGTTAGTTATTTCTATGCGGAGCGTATATGATGAGCTATTCCATAATTTTTGTGAGATATCGCAGGTCTCTTTACAGATATCTGTGAATATGCGTGTAGGGGTTTGCAGACTTTCGTTTGGTGATGTCTGATTTTGTTCTGCAGG
>CAZOCP010000002.1:58250-59091 GCA_964578345.1 Candidatus Woesearchaeota archaeon | reverse complement strand
TCGTGCTTCATTTTGCGGTGCTGGAGTTTGCAGACTTTCGTTTGGTGATGTCTGATTTTGTTCTGCAGGTCGTGCTTCATTTTGCGGTGCTGGAGTTTGCAGACTTTCGTTTGGTGATGTCTGAGGGGGCTCTGTATGAGAAGGGCCAACTTCTTGCTGAGCCCCCTCTTGACTAGGAATTATTGATGAGTTAGTAGCATTTTCCGAATTTGTTTCTTTAGCAGTAACGGAACCTGTAAGGAAGGATGAAGATTGCGGAGGAGAGGACGATTGAGCTGCGATAAGGTTATAGCTGTCGAATATTATAAGGTCGTTAAGAAAAACACGAGCAGTTCCTTTTCCTGTTATGCTTCCAGAGAGTTTTACACTGTTTAAAGTACCATTATGCTCTGGCGACCATTGAATGATTTTTGTTTCATTGAACGAAAGCAAAATTGATTGTGTATATGTTTGTTCTTTTTTTATTGCGTATCCAGTGAGGTTATAGTCTTGATAAAAAATTGTATAGAACACTATTCCTCCAATGAACAAGCCAAAGAAGAGCATTAAGAATACTCGTGAAAATTTTGTTTTTATGAGATTCTTCTTTTCTTGCAGGATTTTACGTTCATACGCTTCAATTAGCTCGGTGTAATAATAAATCCACTCTTCAGCAGTTTTGCCCTCGTGTTTTTCTTTGGCAATCCTTTCGTATTCTTCATAGGCAATTTCCCTATCAAGATATTTATCTTTCAGCTGCTGGAGATATGTGATAATTTTATTTTTACAAGAATGACACTCTGTTATGCGCTGCTGTAATTCTGCTATATGCTTCTGAATAAGATAGGCCCTTCTCATACTT
>CAZOCP010000002.1:0-58150 GCA_964578345.1 Candidatus Woesearchaeota archaeon | reverse complement strand
ACTATTTATGTATTTTACTTATTATAGATGTATAATTTGCTATATAAACGTTGTTGTTCTGAATAAAATCTATCCTTCTCATACTTACTATTTATGTATTTTACTTATTATAGATGTATAATTTGCTATATAAACGTTGTTATTTTGTGAGCTGTAAAGTAAACGTCACCATAATTTTCAGTATATTTATAAACTTTAATAAATAATCATATATGAAAAATACTATGACAAAAGTAAACACATACCTTAACTTCGCAGGCAATACTGAAGAAGCATTCAATTTTTACAAATCCGTTTTTGGCGGAGAGTTTACATCTGTTGTCCGCTTCAAGGATATGCCCATGGAAGGCGTGAATATCCCTAAAGAGGATGAAAGCAAAATTATGCACATTGGCTTGCCGATTGGTAAAGACAGCATCTTAATGGCGACCGACACGCTTTCGTCGCTGGGACAAAAGCTGGTACAGGGCAACAATGTCTACATTTCAATCCATCCGGAGAGCAAAGAAGAAGCGGACAGGATATTTAATGCTCTTTCCGCTGGCGGAACAATAGAGATGCCAATCGCTAACCAACCGTGGGGCGACTACTACGGCAGTTTGAAGGACAAGTTTGGAGTGCAGTGGATGGTGAATTACACCTATCCGAGAGAAAAATGAAGAGAATAAAAATGACACAAAGAATATCACCTTGTTTATGGTTTGATGATAATGCAGAAGAAGCTGCTAAGTTTTACACTTCTATTTTCCCAAATTCAAAAATCCTTGAGGTTGTTCCTTACACTGTTGAAACCCCTTCAAACAAACCAATAGGAAGTGTTATGACGGTTTCTTTTGAACTTGATGGCTATAGTTTTTTGGGACTGAATGGAGGACCTTATTTTAAACCGAATCCATCAATATCATTCCACGTTAAATGTAAGGAAAAAGAGGATGTTGATAAAATATGGAAAAAACTTTCTGAGGGAGGTGCTGTTCTTATGCCATTAGATAAATATCCCTTCAGTGAAAGATATGGTTGGCTTCAGGATAAATATGGATTTTCATGGCAAATAATTTTCGTGGGCAACATCGAGATTAAGCAAAGATTTACCTATGCATTAATGTTTGTTAAAGATGTTTGCGGAAAGGCGGAAGAAGCAGTTAACCTTTACGCTTCTATATTTAAGGAATCATCAATTGACGGCATTCTTAGATATAAGAGAGGTGAAGAACCAGATAAGGAAGGGACTGTAAAGTACGCTGGTTTCAAGCTTCTTGGTCAGGATTTCGGAGCAATGGACAGCGCCCGCGGCCATAATTTTACTTTCAACGAAGCAGTTTCCTTAATGATAACTTGTTCTGATCAAGAGGAACTTGATTACTTTTATGATAAACTATCTGCTGATCCCAAAGCAGAAATGTGCGGCTGGCTGAAAGACAAATATGGTGTGTCATGGCAGCTTATAACTCCTGATTTTGTAAAGTTAGACAAAAATAAAAAAGTTATGGAAGCCATTTTAAAAATGAAAAGGCTTGATTTAGTAAAATTAAAGGAAGCATACGAAGGTAAATAAGAATATGAACAAAAAAGATATTGCCGCTGGTGTAGTACATAAAGTGCCGGCGGACATGGGAAAAGCATTGATTTTTGACGCGCACATACTTGCCAAGTGGAACAGTCTTACACCGATCCAACGCAACGAATGGATTTGCTGGGCTACCATCGTCAAAAAGCCGGAAACGAGAGCTGAGCATATCGAGCGCATGGTTGCAGAGTTAAAAGAAGGTGAACGGCAACCCTGCTGCTGGCCCGGTTGTCCTCACCGCCGACCAAAGACGAAAAACAAAAGGAATTTAAAGTAGAAAATTTTAATGAGAATAACAAAAAAGAGGGCGAAATGGCTAATAAGAACATAGAGAGGTTTTTATTTCTGCAATTTCTTCGCTGGTTATCGTTAGCTCTAGCTGTTCTATTCTTTTTATGGTTAGCCAAAAATTTAGGATGGCTAAAGATTTAGGAGAAGTTATTACAGAATTATTTAGAATAATATTATTGATGATAATGGTCTATATTGCTTTTCAAGTATTAAGAGCAATTTTAGTAGGTACATGGGCAACTGAAAACATTATTATTGCAGGCGTGGGAATTATTTTAGCAGGTATTTTCGCTATAGTGGGATTTTTAATAAATCAGGGAAAAGCATTAGGAATGCTAGAAGAAAGAACAAAAAATATTGGAGAAAGCTTATTTAATTTAGGAAGAGACTTTAAAGAACATTTATCAAAGAATGGTAGATAATTCAATTAAAGCAACCCCAATTACACCATCTTAGAAGAAAACTAATTTTTTTGCTTAAATTAGCACTCTTTAACTTTACAGTGTACTTTTGTGTTTTTACAGCCTAAAAACTTGTTTTTATTTTTTTCAGTGTAGAGAAATTACTCTCTTGAAACAGAAATTTATTTTTGACTGTGTTTAAGAAGTATTATGTCACGTCACCCATTTTAGTTGGCGGTTCTTGACAGGAGGTTTCTTAAAGGAAATAGTTAAATAGTGTTTTTGATAGAGAATGATATGGCGGAGAAACTTAGTATTGATGAGCTAGCTACATTTTGCAAGAGAAAGGGATTTGTATTTCGCTCCAGCGAAATTTATGGAGGCTTTTCAGGATTCTGGGATTTTGGGCCGTTAGGGATAGAATTATTTACTAATATTAAAAAAGATTTTTGGCGTTTTTTTGTTCATCAACGGGAAGATATTGTTGGAATGGATGGAAGCATTATTTCACATCCAAGAACATGGAAGGCTTCGGGACATTTAGCTAGTTTTAAGGATATTGCAGTGGTCTGCAAAAAATGCAAGAGAGCTACTAAAATAGATTCCTCTCGGATTGGAGAATCTAAATGCGAAAATTGCGGAGGAGAATATAAAGAGCAAGGCGAGTTTAATCTTATGTTTAAGACAAGTGTTGGAGCGGTGAACTCCAGCGAAGTTTATTTGAGAGGAGAGACTGCCCAAGGGATGTTTATGAATTTTAGATTGGTGCATGAGACAAGCAGACTGCAGCTGCCTTTTGGTATTGCACAGGTCGGAAAATGCTTTAGAAACGAAATAGCTCCTAGAGATTTCCTTTTTCGTAGCAGAGAATTTACTATAGGAGAAATAGAATTTTTTATTCATCCTGATGAAAAGAAATGTCCTATTTTGGAGAGCAGGCATCTTAATTTTAAGGTTTCTTTGCTAGATGCGGAAGCGCAGGAGAGAAAAAAAGAAGAACTTAAAATTGTTACTGTTAAAGAAATGATTAAAGAAAAAAAATTAGATGAATGGCATGCTTATTGGTTAGCTGAGCAATTATTATGGCTTGCCCGTATAGGGTTGGGAGAAAATATAAAAGTAAGAGAACATTTGAAATCAGAGCTTAGCCATTACTCATCAGCAACTTTTGATCTGGATTTTACTTTTCCTTTTGGAAGCAAGGAAATCGCGGGAAATTCCGACAGAGGGCAATATGATTTGATGCAACATTCTAAAGAATCCGGAGAAAACTTTTCTATATTTGATGAAGGGACAAAAAAAAGAGTTGTTCCAAGAGTTATTGAGCCTACGTTTGGAATGGAGAGAGTTTTTCTTGCACTTATATGTTCAGGATATAAGTATGATAATAAAAGAGAAAATGTTGTTCTTGGTCTGCCTGCATTTTTAGCGCCAGCGAGTGCGGCGGTTTTTCCATTAGTGAAAGATCCTAAGATGAGCAAAATGGCAAAAGAAGTATATCATGATTTGAGCAAAGAATTTTACTCTGTTTATGATGAAAGTGGGAGTGTCGGCAGAAGATATGCCCGAAATGATGAAATCGGCACGCCTTTTTGTATTACTGTGGACAGCGATAGCCTGAAAAATAATACTGTTACAATTAGAGATAGAAATACTATGCAGCAGATTAGAGTATCTTCCAAGGAATTGAGAGATGTTATCCGCAAGCTTGTTTCAGGAGAGGCTGATTTTCTGAAAATTGGAAAAAAGGTGCGCTGATGCATTTAAATATTTCAACTTAAAGTATTTTATATGATTAAAAGAGCTTTTTCTTTGGAAAAAAATATTGTTCATGAAACAAAAAGAATTTTAATTTTTATTTTTGGAGCAACTATAATTCTTATAGGAGTGGCTTTAATTTTTCTGCCCGGGCCTGCTTTTATTGTACTTTTTATAGGGTTGTCTGTTTTAGCGACAGAGTTTTTGTGGGCGCGGCGTCTTTTAAAAAAAGCTAAGGATTTTGAAAAAAGGCAGATAAAGCGCATTATTTAAATACCTGTTTATTTTTTTCACCAAATGGAGCAGATATTGCTTTATATTTTAATAAGCGTATTGACTGTAAGCGGGATTTCTTTTGTTGGAGTTTTTGCGCTTTCTTTGAAAGCTGAAAAATTAAAAACTATTTTGATTTATATGATAAGCTTTTCTGCTGGAGCGCTATTAGGCGATGTTTTTCTCCACTTATTTCCTGAATTAATTGAGGAGAATGGGTTCTCACTTTCTCATTCTTTTCTTATTTTAGCAGGGCTGCTTGTTTTTTTCGTACTTGAAAAATTGATTCATTGGAGACACTGTCATATGCCGATGACCAAGGAGCATGTGCATCCTTTCGTATATACAAATTTGATTGGCGATGGATTGCATAATTTTCTTGATGGTATTATTATTGCCGCAAGCTATCTTGTTAATGTTCCTGTTGGAATTGCGACAACTATTGCGGTGATTCTGCATGAAATTCCGCAGGAGATAGGAGATTTTGGCGTACTTCTACACGGCGGGTTTTCAAAACGAAAAGCTCTCTTGGTGAATTTTCTTTCTGCTTTAACTGCTGTAATTGGAGCAATGATTGCTTTCTGGCTTAATAACTCTATAGAAAGCTTGTCTACTATTGTAGTGCCCTTAACGATAGGAGGGTTTTTGTATATTGCAGGAAGCGATTTAATTCCAGAATTGCATAAAGACAATCATAATTTAATTCGTTCATTACTACAAGTGCTTGCGTTTATTGCCGGAATTGGAGTAATGGCTATTTTGCTTTTATCGGGGTGATAGATTTATAATACTTATTTTTGAAGATTTAATACAGAAAACAAACTGCGCAAATACATCTGCGGCTTTTAAGCCGCAGTTTGTTTTCTGTCTCACCAAACACCAGGCAAACCTCGGCTTTAAAGCCGAGGTAAAACCCGAAGGGTTTGGTGATATGGGCCCGTTGTATAGTGGTAGAATGCATCCATGGCATGGATGAGACCCGAGTTCGATTCTCGGCGGGTCCATTCTACAAGCTTTCTTTAGAAAAGAAACCTTCTCGGAGTTCAAAGAAACTATAATTGTGCACGCAGAGCAAAGCTCCGCGGCAACTTCAACTCTTATGAGATTGAAGTATTCTCACAGGTTCATTTTTCAATAAGTTTTTAAATAGGAGTCTTTTTTATATTTCATGGGACAAGTGCTTGGTATTGTTTCGATAAAAGGAGGAGTAGGCAAGACGACGGTCTCTGCTTCTTTGGCTTATGATTTAGCAAATAACTATCATAAAAAAATACTTTTAGTAGATGCTAATTATTCTGCTCCTAACTTAGGATTACATATGGATATAGTCGTTCCTGATAATACTATCCATGATGTTCTGGCTGGAAGGTCTAATCTCAGCTCTGCTATTCACGAAAAGTTTGGGGTTGATGTTATTCCCGGCAGCTATGATTACGGAAGAAATGTTAATGTCTTGAAATTAAGAGACCGAATTCAATCAGTGAAAAATAAATATGATTTTGTGATTATTGATTCTTCTCCCAGTTTAAACGAGGAAGTTCTGTCTACGATATTGGCTTCAGACCATTTGTTTGTCGTCACAACTCCTGACTATCCGACACTTAGCTGTTCTATTAGAGCTGCTAAACTTGCAGGGCAAAGAGGCAAACCGATTACTGGAATTATTCTTAATAAAGTTCGAGACCCAAATTATGAGCTGGAATTGTCTTTTATTGAAGAAGCTTTAGGTATTCCCGTAGTTGCACGGATACCTGATGATAAGATGAGCAACCGTGCTCTTTTCCTGCGAATTCCTGTTTCTTTATACAGCAAGCGCTCTTTATTCAGCAAAGAAATTAGCAAACTAAGTGCAGCGATTACTTTACAGAAAGAGCCGAAATCTCTTTTTAAAAAAATGTTCTCTTTTAATTTTAGCAGAGAGGAAGTTAATAGACAGAGACTAAAGGATTATTTTTATACGAGTATTTTTGCAGAAAATGCTTCTGCTTATTTAATTGGTAAGAAGACGGATTAATATATAACTATTAAAATGGATAAATCTGATTGTGTTTTTTGCAAGATTGTTGAGGGCAGTGTTTCTGTAGAGCAGATTGCTTCAAGTAAAAATTTTATAGCAATATTAGATGTACATCCGAAAGTTAATGGGCATACATTAATAATACCAAGAGAGCATTATGTTAATATACTGGATTTGCCCGATACGCTTGGGAATGAGTTGGTCAAATTTTCAAAGCAAGTTGCTAAAAATCTTATGGACAAGGATTACGGGAATGGATTTCAGTTAGTGATGAATAATTTTCCAAGCGCAGGACAAGTTGTAATGCATGCGCATTTGCATGTTCTGCCGAGGAAAGAAAAAGATGAGTTTAAATCGCATGTTTAAGCCAGATAAACAGGCGGGCAACCTCCTAAACAAAATTATTTGACTATTTCTAAGAAATCTTTAGGTCCAATAATCTTAATCTTTTGATAATCATTTAATTTTAATAAATGTTTATCTTGACTTACAATAAAGTCTGCTCTTCCAGATACAGCAGCTTCTAAAAATTTATTGTCTTCTGAATCTTCTTTAATGACTTCTAATTTTTCAGATGTTTCAGTAATGATAGAGTTTTTAATAATAAGGTTTTTCCATTCTTCTATCATTTTTTTAGGCATTTGAATTTTAAAATTTTTTAATGTCTCAACTAGTTCATTAATAATGTCTGCAGAACTAATCAACTCAAATTTTCCTTTTCTCCATTCATCTATAACCTGAGAGCAAAAATTGCCTTCCCAAAATATTCCAGAGATGAAGACATTTGTGTCTAAAATAATTCTCATTTTTTTCTAGATTCTGTTATAGCTTCTTCTATATCTGTTTCTTTTACTTTTTTCTTCTTTGCAAATTCTCTTGTCTTATTAAGCAGTTTTTCGAGTCCTTTAAATGAAGGTCTCTCTATTTTTTTTAGAACAATAGTATTTTCTTCTCCGATTACAATAAACTTTTCTCCTTCTCGTATTCTGAGTCTTTCTCTTAAGCTTTGAGGGATGACTACTTGCCCTCTTGAACTCATGCTTGTTATTTCGATGTTTTTCATTTTTAACTTTATATAAGTTTATATTATTAGTAAGATTATCTTATTTATAAACTTTGGCATCTTAAAATTCTATCTCCAATCTTCTTTTATGAGTATTTAATATTTGATAAGTTGCTTGAAATAGCAGGAAAGCTTGTTTGCCGAAGCGATAAGCGATGAAGTTGCGCTTTCTCATGTACTCAGCGAATATGCTTAGGTAACCTTGAAAAAGCGCGAGAATACTACATATTAAAGGAATTTATCAATAGTTGGAAATGCTCGGTCATTTTTTTTGATGCTTCCTTTAAATTTCGGATAAATTTCTTTTTCCCAACTTACAGATTTAAAATCGAAAAACTCTTCTATAGGATTACTCACGTAAGGCAGTGTATTAACGAATGGCATATCAATTAGTATATATTTCCTATTTAAGAATATTTCTAAAAGAGGTGACGTTAAGTTTACAGCTAATGTTTTAGAGTTAGGAGATGGCTCAGGGGAGAGTTGAACTCCCGACTTCGGCCTGACGCAAATCTATAATTTATGTCAAGGAATAACTGGCGCCCTAAAGGTGCGGTTGTTTCTTGAGCATCATAAAATTAAATTTTATGAGAGCCGCACTCTGCCGCTGAGTTACTGAGCCAAAAAATTAAATATTGATAGGTTTTTAAGGGTGTTGTTTGGATAAGTTTAATAAAGGCTAATTGCTATCTTTTCTTATGGCCGCAGGGGATGAAATAGTTGGAATATCTGCGCAGTTTATATCTGAACTTGGTAAGATAGGATTATGGCTGCAAACTATTGGAGTTATAGTTATACTCTGGTTATTTTTTGAATTTGTTGCTTTTTTTATAAATAGAAAGAGAATGAAAGAGATTTATAAGATTAAGGAAGATATGAACAGAATTGAGGGCAAGATTGATAAATTAATATCTATAAAATCTAAATAACTTTAATATCCTGGTTTTATAGCCTCGGTATTTTTTAGGTTGAGTTTTGCTTTCTCTATCTTTTTCATTTTGACAATACGGGCAATATAACCCGCGATTTTATTTCTAATTGGCTTGCTTGGCATATTATTCGCAAGCAGTTTTTTGTTACGCTCAAATTTCTCAGTGAATTTATGCTCTCCTTCCAGCAGATGCCTTGCTGCCTTTTTAACCATCAACGATTTAATTCTTCCCATTATTTTGGTTTGAAAGGAGGATATTTAAAACTTTGTACATTCAATTTAATCTCTAATAAGGACAAAAGTGTAGTAATATTTTCCATCAAGAAATAGTTCGTAGACGCTGTCTATTTCATATTTATATGAGAATTTGTTAATTATTTGTGCGCCTTGTTTTTCAAGTAGATGTACAAGATCTTCAAGATTTTTCTTTCTATTCTCAAGACTTGAGCTTTTTCTGCCTATTTCTCTATTATTTTTCTCTTCTAGAACTATTGTACACTTTCCATTAATGATGGTTACTGCAGTATAGGAAAGCTTGTATTTTTCTAGAAGTTCACTAATTTTATCTAGATGATTATTTCTAAATGCGTCATCCATTTCTTTTTAATCGGCTTTGTCATTTAAAGATTTATTTTTTCAAATTTGATTAAATTTCTCCAGGTATTAAGCTGATCCTGCGCTTCTTTATCAGGGCTACCTGAGCTAACTAACAACGCAGGCATTTTTTCCAACTGCGCCAAATGCAGAGCCAATTTAATATCATCGGAATTAATCTTCTTTTTTTCTTTAGCTATTATAAGATACTCCTGCTTTCCAATAGGAGTGTTTATTTTTATCTTCATAGATATCTCTTTTTTCTTTGTTATAATTGTTTCAATAAATTCGTATTCTTTTTTTTCCACAAATTCTTTTATTTTGTTTATAAACCCCGAATCTTCTTTTTTCTGCTTTGTTTTTCTTTGGATAGTCTTTGCGGGCTTGGTAGTTTTTTCTTCTTTTAATTTCTCTTCTTTTTCTTCCTCCGGCTTTTCTGCCAGTTGGGCAAGAAGCATTTTTTTTGCATCCTCGTCAGAAAGAAGGAAGTATTTCCAAAATATTTTGTTTTCTTTCTTTATCTTTACATTTAAATGGTTTGCAAAGTCTCTTAGCTCTCGAATGGCTACCCTAATTGGGGGAGGCAGCTTTTCATCATTTAGTATTTTTTCGTTTTTTAGAATATTTAAGGCTTCCTGCTCTTTTGCATTAAGATGCTCTGAAAATTTTTCTAACTGCGGCTCTTGCCCCTCGATATAATATAATGGAGAGCTTCCAACCCGCATATAGCTCATTTTAATCTTTTTTTCCCCATATAATTCTGATAAATATGCTGAAGCAAACAGTAGATTCATGTTTGCCGCCCTTGCTATGTGAACAGGGAGGCATGGCCCTCGGTTTTGTATGGTTGAGATAATAAGGTCTTTATTTTGTATTATCTTCTTTATGTCGGCAGGCATATTTTGCTCTATCTTTCTAATGTTATAAATATTTGTGATGTCAAGGAACTTGACATAATATTGGAAAAAGGAGAATGTCCCGGATGATTTTTATCAAGGTCTAATCCACTTTATTTCGTAATAGCTTACGTCTGATTCTTCATCTACAATAGCCAATAATAAGTTTTTGTTTGTTGAATGGGCTATTCTGTTTTTTGCAGCAAAGTCATGCCAACTTAACATTTCATGCTCGCGTACAGTATAGAGGATCCAGCGCGCATGATCTTCTTTAGGCTTGATTCCTTTCTCATACACTCTGAATTCTGCACCATAGCGGAGTGCTGTTTTTATAACATATCCTCTTTTGCGTAGGTCAGTGAATACTGCTAATTTTGTTTCGACTTTTTTATCAAATTTTCTTATTTTTTTCAGGAGGGCGTCGAAGGAGAGCGCTTTGTTTCCAGAAAATACTAAAATCTTTTTTTCTTGAACTAGGAAGAGAGCTTCAATTAATGCATATTCTATTCTCTGACCTTTTTTTTCACCGAATGAGGATTTTTCATGCATTGAGAAGGCTTCTTGAGTGTTGGAGAATATTTTTTCTCCTGTGAAATGCGTTTGTATCATTTATTTATTAGAGCAGAAGTATATTTAAGCGTTGGCTCTATTACTTTTTAGATTCTTTTGCTATCTTGACTCCTTCAATATTAGCTACCCGAAGCTTTTTAATCTTCTTGTTCTTTAGCTTTTTATGCATGAAGTAAACACTAAACAGATTGAGGAGAAGTGGAGAATGTATTGGGAAAAAGAAGGTATTTTTAGATTTAATTCTAATAGTAAGAAGAAAATTTATTCTATAGATACGCCGCCGCCAACTGTTTCTGGCGAAATGCATATTGGGCACGCTTGTTCATATTCGCAGCAGGATTTTATTGCGAGGTATAGAAGAATGGCAGGATTTGAAGTTTTTTATCCATTTGGCACTGATGATAATGGCCTTCCTACAGAGAGATTGGTGGAAAAAAAGAAAAATGCCAAGGCAAGAGATATGCCCCGCGCAGATTTCATAAATCTCTGCATGGATTTTCTTAAATCAGAACTTCCTAACTTTGTGCAGGATTGGAAGAATATGGGAATAAGCTGTGATTGGAATCTTTATTATTCTACTATTAACTCACATGCTAGAAAAATTTCTCAGTGGTCTTTCATTGATTTGTACAATAAAAAAAGAGTTTATAGAAAAGACGCTCCTGTTATGTGGTGCCCAGAATGCAGGACAGGGGTCGCGCAAGTGGAATTACAAGATAAAGAAGCAGATTCTACTTTTAATGATATTGTTTTTAGGGTTGGAGAAGAAAAGATTGTTATAGCGACGACGCGCCCCGAACTTCTTTCTGCATGCGTTGCTGTTTTTTATCATCCTTCTGATGAGAGATATAAAAAATATAAAGGAAGAAAAGCGAGAATTCCTATTTTTAATTTTGAAGTTCCAATTATGGAGGATGAGCGGGTAAATCCAGAGAAGGGAACAGGGATGGTTATGTGCTGTACTTTTGGAGACCAGACTGATATGGAATGGCAGAAGGCGCATAATCTTCCAATAAAAATAGCAATCAATGAAAATGGAGAGATGAGCAGAATCACAGGCAAATATCAAAATCTGAAGATAAAAGAAGCAAGAAAGAACATTATCAGAGATTTGAAGGATGCTAATCTTCTTGTAAAGCAAATACAGATTAAACATGCGGTTAATGTACATGATCGCTGTGGAACAGAGATAGAATTTATAAAAAGCAAACAATGGTTTGTAAAGTATTTAGATTTGAAAGAGAAATTTATTAAATGGGGAGCAGAGATTAAATGGCATCCTGAATTTATGATTCATCGTTATAATAATTGGGTGAACGGGCTGCAGTGGGACTGGCTTATTTCGAATCAGAGGCATTTTGGGGTTCCTTTTCCTGTTTGGTATTGTACGAAGTGTGATGAACCTGTGCTTGCTGATGAAAGTAAACTTCCAATTGATCCTGAAAAAGATTCTCCTTATATAAAATCCTGCCTCAAATGCAAGAATTCATTATTTAAACCTGAACTTGATGTACTAAATACTTGGTTTACGTCGTCTTTAACTCCTCAGATTGCAATACAATTGATTAAAGATAAAAAAATGCGGGAAAAATTGTTTCCTATGGATTTGCGTCCACAGGCGCATGATATAATAACTTTTTGGCTTTTTAATACAGTTGTAAAATCCCGGCTGCATTTCAAAAAGACTCCTTGGAAGAATGCTATAATCTCCGGCTTTGTTAAAATTGGCGGAGAAAAAATGTCGAAGTCGAAAGGAGAGCTTGTACGACCCCAAGAGGTTATAGAAAAATATGGAGCAGATTCTATTCGATATTGGGCTGCTTCATCAAAGTTAGGAGAAGATTTTGACTATCAAGAAAAAGACGTAGTGACTGGCAAAAAATTTGTTACAAAGATTGTGAATGCTGCTAATTTTATCTTCACGAATTTTCAATATCCAAAAAAAGAACCTAAATTGCTTGAAACAGACAGATTATTTCTGATACAGTTGAATAATACAATTGAAAAGGCAACGGAAGCATTTGAGGAATACCAATACTCTAGAGCGAAAACAGAGACTGATTTGTTTTTTTGGAAAACTTTCGCGGACAATTATCTTGAGATTATTAAGTATAGATTTTACCAAGGAAATTCACATGAAAAAGATTCTGCTTGCTACACTCTTTATCATTCTTTTTTAAAGCTTCTTAAACTCTATGCGCCCTTTACACCATTTATTACAGAAGAATTATATCATGTTTATTTCAAAAAAAAAGAGGGAAATAAATCTATTCATCTGGAATCATGGCCTTTTCTTTTTAAAGTGAAGAAAAGCAAGGACGATGAGAAAGTATGGAATCGCCTGCTTGAAATTGTTTCTTTTGTCAGGCAGGAGAAATCGAGGGCGCAGAAGTCGATGAAAGTAGAAGTTGTTTTGACTATGCCTAAAGAATATCATAAGATTTTAGGGAAAGTAATTTCTGATCTTAAGGCAGTGATCAATGCAGAAGAAATTAGGCATGGCGAACTTAACGTAGAATTTAAGGTTTAGTAAAAAATTGAATATCTCACAAAAAATTAACTCGAATAGAAAAAATTGTTTGCGATTTAAATAATTATACGACCTCTATCTTTATTAACTATTAGATTATTAGTTTTTAGATGGATATAGAACAGAAAAAGAAACAAGAATTAGAGGAATTAATTGTTTTATTGGGAAATATTAGAGGAAGGCATACCGAGCTTGTAACTGTGATGATTCCTGCAGGATTCAGTAAAGATGGGGTTGTTCGGCAGCTTGAGGCTGAGGCAGGGACTGCTGAAAATATCAAGTCTAAATCAACTAGGACAGCAGTTGTAACCGCGCTTGAGCGCATTATTCGCGAATTGAAAAATTATAAACAGACACCCCTAAATGGGATGGCTATTTTTTGCGGTAATGTTTCTGAGAAAGAAGGCGTTCAAGATATTCAGATGTGGTTTTATGAACCGCCAAGACCTTTAAATGTCAGACTTTACAGATGTGACCAGACTTTTATACTTGAACCTCTTAAAGAGATGCTTGAAATTGATGAAGTGTATGGACTATTAGTTATAGATAGACAACAGGCAACTATTGGATTGCTTGAAGGGAAGAGGATTAATTTGGTGCGCAAGCTTACTTCTGGAGTGCCTGGGAAAGTAAGGGCGGGCGGACAAAGTTCTCAACGTTTTCATAGAGTTACTGAGGGGTTGGCGAAAGAGTTTTTTAGGAGAGTTGCGGGTTCAATGAAAGAAATTTTTTTTGATATGCCCAAGCTCAGAGGAATTTTAATAGGCGGGCCTATACCGACGAAAGAGGATTTTCTTGAGGAAGGCGAGCTTGTGACTAAATTGAAAGAGAAAGTGATTGCAGTTAAAGACATTGGATATACTGATGAACATGGTTTGAAGCTTTTAGTAGAATCATCTGAAGAAGATTTGGCACAGCAGGAGTTTATCAAAGAAAAAAATATTTTGTTTAAATTTTTTGAAACACTCGGCAAGCGCAGGGAAAAGTCAGTTTATGGATATGAGAAAACAAAGCTTGCTTTAGAACGAGGAGCGGTCGATATTCTTCTTATATCTAAAAAACTATCTAAAGAAAAGATGAAAGAACTTGAAACTCTTGCAAAAAATATAGGGGCGGAAGTTTTTATTATATCTATGGAAAACCAAAACGGTGAGCAGTTTATGAATCTTACCAAGGGAGTTGGCGCAATATTAAGGTTTGCACTTGAGTAGATATACGATTAAAATAAATGAATGAATTTATTTGATAATATTCCTGTGTCATTGCAATGGTAGACTTTATGCAACAATTGATTTGTTTTTTCTTTTTTAACTAAATTAAATTTTTTCAGTAAAATATTGTTTTTTGAGGAGTATTTCAATTGTGGAGGTTTGAACAAAGAAGGCGAGAAACCAAGGCACTTTCTAAATGCAGTTATACCTTGCTGCATGTATTTCTCGTCTCTAAGAACCGAAAATTCATTAAATGTATGATAGACTCCATGCATACCGATTGTTTTATTAAGATATTTTATTGAATTACAGAATTCTGGATTTTTTTCTATCGAATGATTGTTGTATTTCGGTATAATCCATAATACGTCGCTCTTTTCTATTAAATCTGTTGAACAAGGAATGTCTGGATGCAGATCGTCTAATTCTTTTGAAGATAAGTTTCGTGTGATGAATAAAATTATTAAAAAACAACATATACAAGCTATAAAGACTAAAATAGTTATTTTTTTATTTAATGCCATGTATTTTGTGCTTCGTTTAGTACAATAAACCATATAAAGATTCGTAAGCCAGTATAATTATGCTAAATAAGAAAAAGCAGGAAGATTTGATGCTTGAAGCTAAGCAATTTTTTGAAGCGAATAAGAAGAGCCTGGCAGAGTCAATCAGGCCAGGAGAACTTGTTGTTCATTTATCTCTTCAAAATTTGGCGGAACATTCACCTATGCTGGCTCAGGAAGTTGACGAGTTTCCAGAACAGACTATAGCTTTACTGGAAAATTCTTTAGAAGAAGCAGGACTAATGCAAAAACCCCATATTCGATTCAACGAACTTTTTAAGACTTCTTTTATTAAGATTCGTGATATCAGAGCGAAGCACCTGGATAAACTTTTATGGGTTGAAGGGGTTGTAAGGCAGGCTTCTGATGTGCGGCCGCAAGTTGTCAATGCGAAATTTGAGTGCCCTAATTGCGGAGCTATTTTATCTGTTTTGCAGATTGATAAGAAGTTTAGAGAGCCCGCTCGGTGCACCTGCGGATGGAAGAGTCCATTCAAAATTTTATCTAAAGAGATGGTTGACACCCAAAGATTAGTTATTGAAGAGTCTTCAGATTCTCTTGAAGGAGGCGAGCAGCCAAGGAGAATTAATGTTTTTTTGAAAGAAGATTTGGTTGAGCCAAGGATGGAGGAGCGCACGACCCCAGGAAGTAAGATTAAGGTTTATGGTGTTTTAAAGGAAGTGCCTGTTCCTTTACAGACAGGAGCGATATCTACAAGATTTGACATTGCTCTTGAAGCGAATAATACTGTCCCATTGGAAGAGACTTTTGAAGATCTAAACATTAAAGAAGAAGATATTGTGCAAATTTTGGAGCTGGCTGCAGACAGCCATGTTTTTGACAGACTTGCACAGAGCGTTGCCCCTAGTATTTATGGATTTGAGAGAATCAAGGAGGCGGTATTATTGCAGCTTTTTGGAGGAGTGAGGAAGTTAAAATCAGATTTAGGGTATACGAGGGGAGATATTCATGTTTTATTAGTTGGAGATCCTGGAGTTGCTAAATCTGTAATGTTGAAATTTGTTTCTACTATTGCGCCTAAAGGGAGATATGTTTCAGGCAAAGCTACAACAGGTGCTGGACTAACTGCTGCGGTTGTGAAAGATGAATTTCTACGTGGATGGTCTTTGGAAGCAGGAGCGCTAGTTCTTGCAAATAAAGGAGTTGTTTGCATAGATGAAATAGAGAAAATGAGCGAACAAGATAGAAGCACTATGCATGAAGGAATGGAGCAGCAGACAATTAGCGTTTCTAAAGCTAATATTCATGCAACGTTGAGAGCAGAGACAACTGTGCTAGCTGCCGGAAACCCAAAACTTGGAAGATTTGATCCTTATACTCCAATTCCACAACAAATAGATATCTCACCAGCGTTATTGAGCAGATTTGATGTAATTTTTGTTATTAAAGACCTGCCGAATAAAGTGCAGGATGAGGCAATTGCCTCTCATGTTTTAGAAGAGCATAAGCAAGATGTTATTAGAGACAATATAGATTCTAAATTATTGAAGAAGTATATATCATATGCAAGAAAAAAATACAAACCTAAATTGAGTGATGAGGCAATTCAGGAGATCAAAGAATTTTATGTCAGGCTGCGAAATCAGTCTGTAAAAGGAAATTCTGCTATTAAGCCAATTCCTATTACCGCCAGGCAATTGGAGGGGATTATCAGGTTATCTGAGGCACATGCTAGGCTAAGACTGAGTAATGAAGTTAAGAGAGAAGATGCTAAAAAAGCAATCGAGTTGCTGAAAACCTCGTTGACTCAAGTAGGGTATGATGAAGAAACGCAAACTTTTGATATTGATAGAGTGACTACTGGCATAACTTCTTCAAAACGTGGAAAAATCTTAATGGTCAGAGAAGCTATTTCTCATTTAGAATCAAGACTTGGCAAGCTTATTCCCCTCGAGGAGCTTGATAAGTTTTTAGAAGGAAAACTTTCTTCTATAGAGTTAGAAGATGCAATTGTTCAATTATCCAAAGCAGGAGACATATTTAAACCGCGCCCAGGATTTATTCAAAAGATTGGTTAATTTTTTTTGAGTATAAAAAAGCTTAAAAGGGAGTTGAACAAGAGAAAAAGATGGAACAGCAAACTTTCAAAAGAAATATAGCTTATAAATTTAGAATAGGCGATCTACTTGCGGGCAAACCTCAAGCAGAAGGAGATAAGTTTCAGCATTTGCTAGTAAGTGATATGCAGGTTATACGAGTTAATGTCGTTGCGAATGTTATAGATAAATATATTCAGGATGGGGAGAAAAGATTTGGTTCGATTACTTTAGACGATGGGAGCGGGCAGGTTAAGGCAAAAGTTTTTGGAGAAGATGTTGATAAATTTTCTGATATAGTGCAAGGAGATACTTTAGTTGTTATTGGACTTCTTAGATCGTGGAATAATGAAATTTATATTTCTCCGGAAATTATTAAGAAAAAAGATCCCCTTTACTTACTAGTTAGGAAACATGAAGTGGATATGGCTAAGACAGTTGTTCATGATCCTGCACAAATTCTTGCTTTAAGAGAAAAAATTATTGAATATGTGAAGGCAGCGGATAAAGACGGCGGTGTTGCAATTGATTCGTTAATTTTGGAGCTGCATGAATCTGCAGAGATTATTAATGCAGAGGTTAAAAAGCTGTTAGAAGATGGGGTTGCATATGAACCAAGACCTGGAAAATTAAGATGGCTTGGTTGAATTATTATACAATACACAGAAATTTAAATACGCCTTATTCTCAAGAAAAGCATGGAATCTGACTATGAAGCACAAAAATATAGGAACAGTAAAAGGCTTGGGAGATATTTACCAAGTATCTGGGCCTTTAGATCAGCAATTGCTGGCTTTTGCAGATGAAGGCATTCACACGCTTGCTGCTCCTGATGAAGTTGCTCAGATACGATTAGCAGGTGTTTCTAAAAATTACTCAAGAACAAGCATGGCACCTATCGTACTAAAGAGCGAAAAAACTATTTTAGTTAGAGACTCTATTTTGATGAATCTTTTAATGGCTGCTGCTGTTAGAGCTCATGCAAGTAAAAAGTATTTTGAGACAGACAGAAAGTTTTATGAGACAGCTGAAGCGATTGCAAAAAGCCAAGAATCTATGGCTCCTGAAGACAGAAGAGCACTTATTGTTTCAAAAAGAGGAGATTTTATTTTAACTCCTGAAATGCCTGAATCTCGGTTCATCTTACGAAAGCAGACTAAGCCTTACTTTGATAAGCTCACTAATGGAACAATGGAATTCTATAATATTCTCGGATATCCAGATAGTCAAGTAATTCTTAATTGCATGTGGTTCGGCAGTCCTCGGAGTTATTCCAGCCTAGATTGCAGGAGAAAGGGCTTGGACAGTGACGGTAGGGCTTTCGGAGTGTTGAGAACTGCCGAAAGCAGTGCAAAAAATATAGGTGCCTCTGATTATTATACCCCTGCTGATATTTTAAGATTCAATAACATTATGAAAAACCTTGAAGAATATTTGAGAAGGTGAATTGTAAAAATTCGTAAAAAAATTGTTAGAAGATATTCTTGTTATGTAAAATTATCATATGTATTTAATTGATAAAAAGTTAGCGTTAGATGTATATCAGAAACTTTATTAAAAGTAGTAAACTAAACTGCCTTCAGAGTGGACTCTTTTTTTGCAGAATTTTTGCATACGGCTAACATCGCTGTTTCTAAGTGCATCTATGAATTCTCCGGAAACAACTGCTTCTTCTAATCCGTCTGTATGTAAAATTATTCTATCATTTTCATTAAGAATATGACAGCCTGTTTTTACATAGGATAATGCATTGTCTTCGCCTGTTAATGCGCCGTAGCTTAACCTTTCTTTAATCTTATTTCTATAACTTTCTCTTATTATTCTTCTTCCTAAAGGCGCGCTGAAGTTTGCGCCGAATTTCTTTTTAATATCATCATCTATACTACCTTTTGAATTTGGGCCTTCATTGGGAGTTTCTAATACAAGGTCTCCTTTTTCATTGAAAACTCTGATTCTACAATCTGCAATGAACCCATAAGCTAAATATTCTCTTTTTTCGTCCACTATTGCGCCCGCAGCTACGCATCCTGCATAATCTTTTTCTAAGTAATCAACTGTATCTGGGCGTATGCCTAGACTTTCATTATAGAATCTTATTCCCATATTTGCTTCTTTGTATCCTTCCATTACGATTTCTTGGTTAAGTTCATTAAACAATACATTTGAAGTTGATAGATAGTCTATAAAATGATTAACCATTATTTCAGAAGATCTTTTTGCAGGACTTGGGTTCGGATAGTTCAGATAAAAATTTATAGTGCCTGGCAGCTCTTTTAATCCCGAAGAATAATGAGATAAAATTTCTTTTATTTTTTTTCCTGAAGGAGACGTCATCATTCTTTTTACTTTACTTATGTCCGGTAGGAAGAGCATTTTCAGAGGATCTCTTGTGATTCCATCTGCAACAGCCAGGACCGCAGAGCCATTATGCTTTAATTCATATCCATGGCTATCTTCTCTAGGTCTGAAATTAACCCAGTTTTTAACATAAAATCCCCCAATATTCATGATTAAAGAATAAGATGATCGGTATTTAAATGTTACTATATGTAATTACTTAATGATTACTACATTAATGTTTTCTATTTTCGGGCTTATTCTTTTTATTTATCCTAAGGGCTATCCAGATTATTATTATCAGAGCGAGCAGGAGAAGGAGGAAACGCCAGATGTCGCTGAGATTAGCCCAGTTTCTTATTGAGCCGTAAAATATTGCGCCGATTCCTGAAGCCATCAACGCACTGCCTACAGGTTCTATGTAAAGTATGCCGTATCCTAAGAATAAAGTTATTATACCTAATATAAGTGCGATGATGAATACATTTTTACTATAAATTTTTTCTGCTTCTTGGAATTTTTTATTACAGAGATTGCATTCTTTTATCGAGACGGTGCAACCTTTTTCATCGTAATTATAAATTGGGAATCCCCCATCTTTATAACATTGATCTGTTTGTTCTTGGAGTTGCTGGTTGAATGAACAGTTTATGCCAGCATCTATCGAGGCAGTTTTTATAGGGTAGCGTTCATTGGAGCTGCCCGTACAAAATTCATCATATTTTGGAGAAGAGTAGAAAGCTTCGATTCCATAACCAAGCATTAAAAGATATACGATGAAAATGCCTATTCCCAATACTAAGTTTTTTATGTTCATTTATTTTTATAGAAGATTAGCTTTATAAACCATTCTTTGTGCTTTTATCTATGGATAATTATGATGTTTTATTAAAGAAAGCATACGAAAAGGTCAGTGTAGTGCAGAAGGGCGGCGAAAGATTTGATATACCTAAAGTTAGCGGGCAGATTTCAGGAAATACTACTGTTATTACAAATCTTGCGAATATTGCCAGCTATTTGAGGAGGCCTTTAGAGCAATTAGCTAAGTTTTTACAGAAGGAACTTGCTACGCTTGGAAAAATCGATGGAGATAGACTAATCTTAAATACAAAACTAAATTCTGCTAAAGTGAATGAAAAAATTATGCAATATGCTAAAGAAGTAGTTATCTGTACAGAGTGTAGCAAGCCCGATACTGAAATAATTTCTGAAAAAGGAGTCAAGTTTAAACACTGTTTGGCATGCGGCGCAAAGTCCCCTGTTAGATTAAGGTTTTAATATGCTATTGAAAGTACATTCATCTTATAGACTTGTAGTTGCTTTATGCGACAGCGAACTAATTGGAAAGAAATTTGAAGAAGGAAAGAAGCGGCTTGAAATAACTGAGAGATTTTACAAAGGCGATAAATATTCTGAAGAGAAAATTTTGAACCTTCTATACCAATATTCTAGAGAAGACGCGACTTTTAATATTGTGGGCGAAAAATCTGTTAAAGCAGCTATTAAATCAGGCATCATTTCTGAGGAAAGTGTTGGGAGAATTAAAGGTATACCTCATGCATTAACTCTTTTATAGTATGGAGACATTTTATATAAAAAATATAAAGAATTTGCGGCAGGAGAAAGAAAACCTGCAGGAAAGATTAGATATAAAAATTTTTATAGAAGGCAGAAAGGTTACTATTGAAGGAGATGCTTTTCAGGAATATGAATCTTCACGTGTTTTTTGGGCTATTGCTTTAGGTTTTTCTGTAAAATCTGCGTTAAAACTCTTGGGAGAGGATTTTGTTTTTAGAAAGATCCCAATTAGAAATTTTACAAGAAGGAAAAACCTTAAAGAAGTAAGAGCTAGATTGATTGGAACCGAAGGCAAAACGCGCCGTACTGTAGAGCAGGTATCGGGCTGTGATATTATAGTAGATGACAAATATGTCGGCTTAATCGGCCCGGCAGAAGAAATAGAAACTGCCTCTACGTCAATTGTCAACTTGATTAAAGGATCAAAACAGTCAAATGTTTATCATTATTTGGAGCAGAGCAACACAAGGAAGAAATTTAGGACTAAAGGAATTGTTTAACTAAAATATTGTCTTTTTAACGCTCGTAGAAATCCTCGGACTTTAGTTTGAGGTTGTTTGCGAGGATTTCTCCGGCGGTCACAAAACCACGAACAAGCCCGCACTTTAGTGCGGGGTTAAAACCCGAAGGGTTTTGTGACTAATGCAGGAGGATTTTATAGAATTTTAAGTCTTTGGTTAGATAAATTTTTATAATCCTTAATCTGAGCTTGTTCTATTGTGGTTTTTACTAATGGTTTTTATATTTGTGAGGAATGTAAGTTTAAATTTAAAGATAGAGTTATAGCTCAAAAGTGTGAGAATTGGTGTAAAAAGTATAGAAGTTGTAATCTTCAGATAGCTAAACATGCAGTCAAATAGTTATTTATTTTTCATTTTTGGAATTACTGGTCATATCGTGAGCTGTAAAGTAAATGTCACCTATAACATCGGCATTAACAGAAGTTGATTTTTCAGAGATGAAACAAACCCTCGATTTTCTCCCTGAATAAATGAAATGGGTGATTGGCTGAGAAAATCAGAGCTGGCGAAGTCTCCTCGAAAAATCAATTTGGGTGAAGTGACTGCAAGGAAGCGTAACCTGTGAATGTCTGTTCAATTCTCGTGAATACTTGGAGCAACGAGCCAAAACTGTAAGTGGTTTTTCTGAAAGAAAAATTGGCGAAGAGGTTTCTGAGAGTTAAAAGTTATCAATAAATTGCGAAGCAACAAACTTTAGGGGTTTTGGGGCACGCGGTTTTTTAGTCGTTCGTTAAGAGGGGCACTTTTCGCTTGTTTTTTAAGCAACCGAAACATTTAAATAACACTTGTAACTAAATTATTACATATGTTACAAAAAGATAACAGATATAAAATATTAAGAATATTTTTTGATGACCCTTCTCCTAAAGGAATTGGGTTTCAGCTTAGAGAGATAAGCAGAAAGGTAGCAGTAGCTCCACCATCTGTCAAAAAGTATCTTAACGAATTGAAAAAAGAGAGATTAGTAATAAAGATTAAACATAGAATTCATGGTTATCCTGTTTATTACGCAAATAGAGACAATGAAGAGTTTAAGTTTCTTAAAAGAATGGATATTGTTATGAAAATAAAAGAATCTGGATTAATAGATTACCTCTCAGAAAATTGCATGCCTGATGTTATTATATTATTTGGTTCTGCATCAAAGGGAGAAGACTTGAAAGAGAGTGATATAGACCTATTTGTTTTATCTGACAAAGAAAAAATAGATTTATCGCAATTTGAAAAAAAATTAAATAGGAAGATTAATATATTCTTTAGCAATAGTTTTAATAAGCTAAGCAAAGAGCTTAGAAATAACATAATAAATGGGGTGATACTAAAAGGATATTTGAAGGTTTTTTGATATGGAAGAATTAATAAGAGTAACACCAGACAGAGAGAAAGCACAATCAATTCTCAAAATGGTGGAGACTACTCTGGAAATGGTAAGATTCATAGATAAAATTAAATTTCCTTCAAATGTAGCAAAAGAGTATTACGAAATTATCAGAGAATTAATAAGCATAATTTTGTTGCTTGATGGCTATAAAGCGATTGGTGAAAAAGCACATAAGAGACAAATAGAATATTTAGAAGCAAACTATAAAGAGTTTGGCAAGGCAGAAATCACCTTGATGGATGACTTGAGAATAACACGAAATAAGATAGCTTATGACGGATTTTTTGTTAAAGAAAGTTATGTTGATAGAAAGTTGACAGATATTCTTAAGATTATTGAGAAGTTAAAGGGGCTTATTGATAAAAAACTTGTTTAAATCTCATCATTTATTTTTTAGTTCGTAAGAGGCACTTTTTTATAATCTTTCAATCCAAATATTCCTCCCATAATAGAAAGAATGGACGAGATTATAAAAAGAATAATAATTAGAAAATTTCCTCCTTCTAATAATTCTCCAAGAAAATAGTAGAATACATAAACTGAAAAGGTTTGCGACACTAATGAAAGAAATCCTAAGAGAATTGGAATCGTACCAAGAATTATACAAACAATAGACGCCCACTTTAAAGTTGCTTTTTTACGAAGGAATAAAGATGAAATAAGAATAAACAATCCATAAATAAAAATAATTGCCGAAGGCATATAAAAATTAGAACCAGAATACAGATCTCTAAATATAATAGTAATAAATGGAAGTAAAATAACTAAGCTAGATATAAGTGAGATTATAAAACCCTCCTTAGATCCTTCAAAAATAATCTTTTCCCTTATATCTCCTTTTCTAAATAAACCAATCAATAGTCCAATAAATCCAAATATTACTGCATTTGTCAAAATTATAATAAATTTTAAAGAATTACCCGTAACAGTTTTACTTAATGGTATAATGACTGGAAGAGATAACAAATGAAATGGTGGAAGCAGGGCAAGTATTCCTCCTAAAACAATTCCAATTATCAAATATCTTAGTGATTTATTCATATTAATAAATAGATTTTGATTGCTTAAAAAGTTATCGCCAAATTTCGAAAAGTGCCCCTCGCTTTAGGATGGTTGTCGGTGCCCGATTGAGCTTTTGCATCCAAAATATGTGTCTCTAACTTTACAGCTCTTCATATCGGAACTTTTAAATAACATGCCTATTTTTTGTTTTAGAGTCCCGATAGCTCAGCCGGTAGAGCACGTGGCTGTTAACCATGGGGTCGGAGGTTCGAGTCCTCCTCGGGACGTTTAATATAATGTAGGACTCAAATATTTAACCATTTCATTTGAGTCCTACAAATATAGTGGTGGTTTTCGTGGTAAGTTATTTCAGTCCACCACTATAGATTTAGTTATTGAACGCTCGTAGAAATCCTCGGACTAAAGTCCGAGGTCGTTTGCGAGGATTTCTCCGGTGGTCACAAAACCACTAACAAGCCCCGCACTTTAGTGCGGGGTTAGAACCAGAAGGGTTTTGTGACTAATGCTTTTACAACAAAGTATAATGCTATAATAAATAATATTATTAGTATAACGATTATTAAAGTTTTTATCTTTTTCCTAATTTTTTCCTTTCTTTTTCTTTCATCAGCTTGTTGGTATGCATCTTCAATTTCTTTTTTTTGCTTTTCATTTAATTTAGGATTATTTCCTTTTTCATATTTAAACTGCATGATTCCTCCTGTTTGTACTTGTTCTGCCATGTATTTTGCGGGGAATGGGTATTGATAAATTTTACTGATAACCAAGCTGTAAAGTTATCAATGCCTATTTGGGCTTGGAAGACCTAACGGGCAAAAGATTTAAATAATACCTTTATATTAACTAATTATAATGAATGAAATTCCACAAATTCTTGAACCAAAAGAAAAATTAGTCTATGATAGCAAACCAAAATATGCACCATACATCACAGTTGTAATTTTTGGAACTTTCATAGCTGTTGTTGTTATTGGAGTTATTATTGGTGTTTTCCTTAAGTCTATTCTCTGGGCAGTTATAGCAGGAGTAATTATCTTTGTTGTCGGAATTATTCTAAGTAATATGGCATATACGCGAACACATTATGCAATTACCAACAAAAGAGCAATTATTCAATCAGGGATTATAGGGAGAGATTTTAAATCCATTGACTATGACAGGATGCAAAATGTTTCTGTTGATGTTGGTATTATAGGATTAATTTTTAAAGTAGGTTCTGTAAAGATATTTACTGGTGAAATGGAGAGTGTTAGAAGTGGAAAATATGGTTCACGAATACGAGCGAAATATGATAGATTTAATTATGTTGCTTCCCCTTATGAAGTTTTGAAGAAACTACAAACTCATTTATCTACAAGAAAAGAAGAATTAGCGTAAAATCTTTTGCCCCTAAACTAAATCCAATTCAAAGACCCAAAAAAATTTACTCTCCTCACTCATTCGGAGTTCGTCAGGGCGTTGCACTTTTTCCTTCGGAAGACCTCGTTGAACAGAGACTATACTGAAAGCTCGTTGCACTTCGCTTTCCCAAATTTTGCTCCGCTACACTCCACAAAACTTCGCATAGTTGCATACGTTATAGGTGACGTTTACTTAACAGATCACTGATGCAAAACACGATGTGCCACCACACACTAAAATGCGGGGTTTATGACAGGCACTCGTGTTTTTGATATAACTAAGATTTTTATAGTCTTTCTTTATTTTAGCAGTATGGTGCAGGAGACTGTGGTTGTGGGAATGTCGGGCGGAGTTGATTCAAGTGTATCTGCTTTTCTTTTGAAGAAAGAGGGATATAAAGTAATCGGAGCTTTTTTGAAATGCTTTTCTGACACTAAGAATAACTTAACTGGAGAATGCGCGTGGGTTGAGGAGAGGAAGATGGCTCAAAAAATCGCAGTTATATTAGGAATTCAATTTGTTACTTTAGATTTTGAATCTGATTATAAAAATAAAGTTATTGAGCCGATGTTTAAGTCATATAAAAAGGGGTTGACTCCTAATCCAGATATATGGTGCAATACATTTATCAAATTTCCTTTTTTATGGAGAGAAGCTAAGAAACTCGGAGCAGATTTTATAGCAACCGGGCATTATGCTTGTAGAAAAAAAACTAATAAGGGTTATGAACTTTTTGCTGGAAAGGATGAAGAGAAAGACCAGTCTTATTTTTTGGCTGAATTGACGATGGATGATTTGTCACACACACTTTTTCCAATTGGTAAATTGACGAAAGAGAAAGTTCGAGAAATAGCTAAAAAGAATAATTTTCCTAATTGGAAAAAACCCGGGACTAGAGGAATTTGCTTCGTTGGTAATATTTTCTTTCAAGATTTTCTTAAACAGAGGATTGCTGAGAAAAAAGGAAGAGTTGTTGATCCAAATGGAAATAAAATTGGGATACATATGGGGAGCATGTATTATACAATCGGCCAGAGAATTGGTGAGAGTATAGGAATAGATATTGAAAAACCGATAGAATTTGCACAGAAGAGATGGTATGTTGCTGTTAAAAAAAGAGGTAATTTAATAATTGCTGCGCCGGAGGGGCATTCTTTGTTAGCGAAAAGCAGAGTTTTTATTAGGAATTTTTATGTTATTAATTCTGATGAGAGAATACCTGAATCTGGACTTCGAGCAAGGATTAGACATCTTGGTGAGTTGCACTCTGGGAGAGCGGTTTGCAGGCGCGGGCAGTGGAGCTTTGTTTTTGCAAAGCCTGTGCAAGCGATTGCAGAAGGGCAATATATTGTTATTTATAAAGGAGATAAAGTTATAGGAGGAGGAGAAATTAGGATTTGATATTCTCCCTGAACACGAACTCCTCACTTTAGTGCTGAGTTAAAAATCCTTCGGGTTTGAAAATCTGCCTTATCATAGGCAGATTTTTATATGTCTTCTTTCTATATTAAATATGGAATTTGATAAAGTGGTTTATAGCAGGAAATCTGTCCGCTCTTTCAAGGATAAAAAAGCCAGCTGGAAGGATGTGCTTGAAGCAGTTGATGCAGCCAACCAATCGCCCTTTGCAGGAAATCATAATCATATAAAATTTTTAATTATTGAAAATAGGGAAAATATTGAAAAAATTGCTGAATATGCTGAACAGTTTTGGATAAATGAATCTGGAATTGTTGTAGTGGTTTGTTCTGATGATACTCACTTGGAAAATCTTTATGGGGAAAGAGGTAGAGTGTATTCCCGACAACAAGCTGGAGCAGCCATTCAAACTTTTCTTCTTAAACTAGTTGATTTGGGATTATCTGCTTGCTGGGTTGGATCATATTCTGATAAACTAATTAGAGAATTGCTGAAAATACCAGAAGACATACAAGTAGAAGCAATTATACCTGTTGGGTATGAAAAGGGTAGAATAGGAAGAAGAAAAAAGAAAGAACTTGAAAATTCTTTGAGATGGGAGTTGTGGAATGTGAAAAGAAGACTAACGAGGTTTGATGCCAAAGAACTTGGCGGAAACCGTGCGCTTAGAAAAACGAAGTTTTTCTAATACATTCAACTCTTGCGAGTTGAAGTATTTAGTTTGTGGTACTTCTCTGTAATATTTGGTGATTTTTAGTAGTCTTGATTTACTTTGGATATAAAAAAATAGAAAATAAACTAAAACAATAGATGCGTGCCGTCCTCGCCCTTTATTTTGGAGATTTAAATTTATGGTGATTGAGGCATTTTAGCACCAAAAAAGCTTAAAAATAAGCTAAACTACGATGATAATAATGAAAAAAGTGTTGTCAGACAGGTATTTTTAGGGTAAAACATGCATATTTTGTGATAAATATGGACTGTACAAACTAAAAAACAAGAAAGTAAAATGCAAACATTGCAAGAAATATTATTCTTTGAGAAAATTACAAAGAGATATGCAAATTATTTATTATTTCTATCTGGAGATATCTGCAAGAAAAAATTCTAATGAGATGAATTTGAACAGGTGTTATCTTATATAGAAAATCAGGAACAGCATCATGGCCTAAATTAACAGGACGCCTTGCCCTTTAGGGCAAGGAGGATGTCACTTCTTTACTATAAAATAAAAAATAAAAAATAAAAATAAATTTTTTATCTGAAAACTTCAATACCTAATTCAGACATTTCTGATTGAGCGCGTATGGAATCTTCTCTAAATGCTTTTTTGCCTAGTACGTAAGGAGATTTGACTCCTGTCATAATAGTTATTACTCTGACCTTATTGGCAAATTCTTTATTAATTCTTGCTCCGATGATAACCTGTGCATCTGGACTGATATTTTCAGTCACTAATTCACCTACACCTGCGAATTCTTCCAGTTTAAAGTCTGTTCCACAAGTGATGTGGACTAAAGCACCAGTAGCACCTTTATATTCTACATCTAATAAAGGGTGTGTGAGAGCCTGCCTGACTGCTTCATTAACTCTGTCTGTTGTGTCGGCTTCGCCTACTCCAATAACTGCCACGTCGCCGTTTTTCATAATAGCTGAAACGTCTGCATAGTCTAAGTTAATCAATGATGGCAAGGTAATTGTTTCCACAATGCCTTTGATCATTGTACTGACCAGCTCGTTTGCTACTGCGAATGCCTGCTCCATAGGTAGATTACCAGCGATGTCGACTAGTCTGTTATTGTCTATAACAACTACGGTGTCAGTGACTTCTGTCAGCTCCTGCAATCCGAATTCAGCTTTGTCTGTTCTTGCTTTCTCGCATTCGAATGGCATAGTTACTACTCCAATTACTACTGCTCCTGATTCTTTAGCTAATTGGGCTACAACTGGGGCTGCTCCTGTGCCTGTGCCTCCTCCTAATCCTGCCAGAATGAAGACCATGTCTGCTCCGCCTGCTGCTTTTTTCAGTTCCGAAATAGATTCTTTTGCCGCTTCTCTTCCTTTAGTAGGAAATCCTCCGCACCCAAGGCCTCTTGTAAGCTCTTTTCCAATCAGAATTTTTTCATCAGATTTAGTAATGCTTAAGTGGAGAGCGTCTGTGTTGACGCCATAAATTGTTGCACCATTAATTCCTTTATTAAATAGCCAGGTAATTGTGTTGCAACCTGATCCTCCAACACCAAATACTTTGATGTTTGCCTTGCCTGCGCGAAGCTCGTCAAAATTTATACTATGTGTTTCTACATTTTTCAGCGCTTCTTTTGCAAAGTCTAATACCATTTTTCACCTCCTTTCAATTTATGAGTTTTATTGAATTTAAAAGAGTATTTTCAGTTTAAATATTTTTATATTCTCCAACTTTGATGAATATTTTCTGTTTTTTAAATTTTTTCCAATATTTCTGCTTGAATTCCTTTAGTTTTACATAAACTCACGAATTTCTCTGCATCTGAAAGTGTGCCGGCAACACCTGCGCCGTAGTGCATAGGGACTGCAATTGCAGGCTTTATCACAGCAGCAATTCCTGCTGCTTCTTCTGCATCCATTACATATGTTCCTGATACAGGAAGCAGAGCAATGAATATGTTTCCTATCTTTCCATAGCCGGTCAATTTTTTCATTTCAGGAATTGCGTCAGTATCTCCTGCATGATATATAATTATATTCTCATATTTTATTATATAGCCGAGCCATCCTTCACTTTTAGGATGAAACTTTTTGTTTAGATTGTAGGCGAATGTTGCTTCGAATCTTATACTTCCAATCTGTATTTCATTTCCCACTTCTATAATCTGCATATCTATGTCTTTTATTCTGGCGATTTTGCTCTGCGCATTTGCTGGTATTAAAATGAGAGTTTTCTTTTTTACTAATTTAGATATATCTTTGATGCTGCAGTGATCGTAGTGACTATGTGTTATTAGCATAAACTCTACTTTTGGCAGATTGTTAGGTATATTATATGGGTCTATTGCAATAGATTTTCCATTTTGCAGTGTTATAATAAATCCAGAGTGGCCTAAAAAATCCAGCTTTAATTTGTTATTTATATTCATTAATATTTAAGTAGAAATTCCTATATAAATATTGTTTAATTACCAAAGCGCCTTTGCCTGTTTTGAAATTCTACCACTGCTTTTCTAAGTTCTGCAGCATTGAAATCTGGAAAATGCAATTGAGTGAAATAAAGTTCTGCATATACTGATTGAAACGGCATAAATCCGCTCAGACGCTGTTCTCCTGAAGTGCGGATGATTAAATCTACATCTGGAACGTCGTAAGAGTCAAGGTGGTTTTGTAAAATTTGCTCATTTATTGAATTATGCTTTTCTTTTATTATTTTGTTTATTGTCCTTATTATTTCATCCCTGCCGCCGTAGTCAAGACAGAGCTGGACGTTGAAATCATTGTAGATTTTTGTCTCTTCTTCGAGCTTTGCGAATTTGTTTAGCAACCCTTCGGGCAGACGATCTTTTCTTCCTATATGCCTAAATCGGATTTTTGTTGCATGGGCTTCTTCTTTAAATTGGCTGATGTTATCTTCGATAAGATTGAATATTGCTTTGATTTCTTTAGAGTTTCTTTTCCAATTTTCTGTTGAGAATCCCCAGATAGACAAGTATTTTACTCCCAAGCGCCGCGCCTCCAGGAACAATTCATGTAAATGCTGAAAACTTGCTGAAGTGTAATGGCCTATTTGAGGAGCCAACCCCTTTGCTCTTGCCCATCTTCTGTTTCCGTCTGGAATAATTGCTATATGGTTAGGGCAGACTTTTTTATATCTTTGCATTATATTTTTGCTTAAGTTGATTACCCCATTTATTCTGTCTAAAATAATTGGAGAATCTCTTACTATTGTGAATCCTATAATCTTTTCTGACGGATTCTTCCAACTATATGCGAGCCTAGTTACTTTAGAGAATCCAGGATTTTTCTGAAGCCAGAAGATGAATTTTTCTATATTTTCTCTTGTGCTCTGGCAGATAATATCGACAGAGCCGTCGTTTCTATTCATCAATCTGCCTGTTATCTTAAGATTTATACATTTTTTCTTAATCATACTTCTAAAATTAATTCCCTGCACTCTGCCGTATAGTTTAATTTCAATTTCTTGGTTTTCCATTGCTAATTGATTCGGCTAATTTCTGTTTAAATCTTTCTATGTCCTGCGCTTTAATTCTGGCTCCAACTGCGTTTTTATGACCTCCTCCAGACGCATTTTCTAATTCGTTAATTATTTTTTCTAGAATTTTTCTGACATTTTTACCTCTTAATGAAATATTTATGATTGTATTTTTAGAATATGCGATTGCTATATATTTTTTAGGGTAATAATATGAAAGTTCATTTGCTAATTCTGCACTAATGCTTAAATCTCCTCCATATTCGAAAAAAATAAGTTTATTATTAATATTTTCCCGCGCTTTTTCAATTAATGCTTCGTATTTTTTTCTCATCTCGCGGATGTGATCTCTGAAATCTTTGTTAGACTCAAGCTCTGCAAAAACTTCTTCTGGAGCATTGCAATTTATTAGAACGTTCTGGAGCGAAATGACATTTGATGCAGAGTTTTTTAATCCAAAACTAAATGCCTGCGCTATTTTTCCTATATCTGTTTTGTAATATGCATCAAACGGCTCTTTTACATCACCCCATAATTCCGGGTATTGTTCTGCGAAATCCTTGCTAAATTCAGGGAGATAATGATCTGCTATACAACCAATGACTGCGAGCCATAAGTCTTCTTTTCTTTTAGTCACTTGATAAATTAAGAATGTGACGGGTTCACTGCTTTTGTTCTCTCCTTTATTTTTTGTTGGATTATAAATATGAAGATTTTTGAATTCTTTTTTTCTTTCTTCTGTTTTATGGTGGTCTATCCAGACAACAGGAATATTTAGAGAATCTATTGCCTCCAGAAATTTTTCTGAAACTAGAGGCTTATCAAGAATAAAGACGCAGTCTGCTTTCATCTCATTTGCTTTATGAGCATAAGTTGCATCAAGATCAGGATAGCTCTTTACTACAATTCCTCTGCCTCTTTTTAGGTAACGTCTTAATAATAAGAAACTGCACAATCCGTCTGCGTCGTTATCATAATAGAAAATAGGATTTTGCGCTTTTTCAAGATATTCTTTAATTTCTTTAACTTGTTTTTTTGTCAGCATCTTTAATTTAAATTTGAGGGTTATTTAAAGGCTGTGGATTTATCCTCTTTCGTGTTATCTAGAAATTATTTCTTTATTTTCTTTCTCAAGTTTATATTAACGTTATGTTTTTAAATAAAAATCTTTCTAAAAGTCATTTTACCTGACGTTTACTTTACAGCACATTCAACAGCAATATTTATAATCCGCATTATTCTATTTATTTCATGAAAAAGGGAACGTGGTACCACCTATTTCTGTTGGCAGCTTTCCTTGCTGTTTGGGCTTGGGCGGCTATTGAGCCAGTATATCCAGATGACTGGCTGCTGGAAAATTATTTGGTCTTTATATTTGTGCCTCTTATTCTTCTTTTGGGATTCTATTTTAGATTGTCTAATTTATCATATACTTTAATAACTGTCTTTATGATCCTGCATGTTATCGGAGCGCACTATACATATTCCGAAGTTCCGTTTGGATATACTCTTCAGAGCTGGTTTGATTCACAGCGCAATATGTACGATAGACTCGTGCATTTTTCATTTGGACTTTTGCTTGCATACCCAATTCGAGAAGTTTTTATTAGAATAACAAGAGTGAAAGGGTTTTGGGGGTATTATCTTCCTTTGGACGTGACTCTTGCTTTTTCTGCTGTCTATGAATTGATTGAATGGGGTGCAGCAGTTGTTGTTAATCCCGAAGCAGGGCTTGCCTTTTTAGGTACACAAGGAGATGTTTGGGATTCGCAGAAAGATATTTTGATAGCAAGCATTGGTGCGACTATTGCAATGCTTATAACATTTATCGTGAATCTATTATTCAATAAGAATTGTATGAAGGAAATTAAGGATAGTTTTAAAATTCCTAAAGGAGATGCGCCTCTCGGAGAAGTTAAGCTTGGAAAAATGTTGAGCGAGAGAAATGCTGAGTCCAGAAAATTGTAATTTACTATTATTGTGAGTTGTTGACTTTATCCAGTTTTTGAGATATCTCTTCTTTCTTTTGGAACATAAAGTGAACCCTCTACTCTCTGATATCCTTTGAAAAAAGTCTCATCTCTTTTGCAATATACTAGATACCATCCTTCATTTTCTAATATCCAATTAAGAGCCCCTAAAAAAGAATCACAATCATAAGGGTTATAATCTTTAGTTCTATAACTGGCACTTTTATCTCCCAAACTATTAAACTTTATCAATCCGCGGTTAGGATATTCTTCACTTCCACGAAAGGTAACTATCTTCGTGAATGAATAATCTTCCTTATTGCCTGTAAAACTTGGAATTTGTTCAATTCCTCCTAAAGTCATTCTTGTTAGTTTACTACCTTTCTTTTCGTCAGCCATACAAAATTTAAGAATTATCTATTTATAAAACCTTTTTATTCGTTACTTTTTTAAAAATTACAATGATTAATCCCTTTCTATAACTAATTTTGCAGCTTATTGACAAATGTCTAGTGGGTGCACAACTAATTTACTATCATAATATTTAAATAGTATTGTTTTATCATGAGAAAATGAATAAGTGGCTAGAATTACTTTTGGGATTGATTTTAGTTATAGGGGCTCTCCTTATAGCTTTTTACTCTCAGAGCTGGGGATCGTGGAATTTTTGGAATGCTGCTGGAACTGTTTTTAAAGGAGGTTTGTTCTGGTTTATTGCAGGAATAGGCTCTCTTTTTATCCTGCTTGGACTGTCTGATTTGAAAGGATAGTTTTTATAAAAATCAATTAATTCCAGAATAAAATAATTTAATTGATTAAACAATAGGAGGTTGGAAAATGAATAGATTTGAAGGAAACTCTAAAGGAAGAAGACAATTTGGAGGAGGATTTGGAGCTAGAAGACAAGGATTTGATGGACGACCTAGAGAAATGCATAAAGCTGTCTGCTCAGATTGTAAGCAAGATTGCGAAGTTCCATTTAAACCTATAGAAGGGAAACAGATTTACTGCAAAGAGTGCTATCCTAAACATAGAAAGTTTTAGTTTAAGAAAAGCTGCTTAGATTATTTAATTTTTATATGATAGTACATTGTAATGTTAAAGGGAGTTAAAAAATAGGATTTTAGCTAAACTTATTTTTAACATCAGAATCCCTTAATTTTCAGGTATTTTTCAATTAAACCCTTCGTACTTCTAGAAACTCTTAAATTACTATTTGGAGTGTACCAATCAATATATTTAATTTCTTTCCTTGGCCTCAAATTCCTATAAGTCTTAATCAAAAGAACTTTAGCATTATTCCTAATTTTTCTTCCTTTGAAGTCTTTCCATTTCTTTCCTTTATAGTTAAATAAATATTTTGCATGTTTTGTTTTAGGTCATGTTTCTTCTCTTAATTCTCTTATAGATGCTTTTTTTCTTGATTCTTTGCCATTAGCTCCTCCGCTTGGAAGAGCAAAGATTTTCCTTTTCCCAGCAACTACTAAAATTCCTTTTTCTGCTTCTACAATTGCTACTCCTTTCTTATTCTAGTCATTATAAAAAAGTATTCCAGAACAGGAAGTTCCCTTTGTTCCACTGGAATATATGTATTTTAGGCAATTTGTTATTTTGGTTTCTATTTCAATGCAAACGTGTGGTTGATCACTTTCTTCCCATTCTAACATTATTGGAATTCTATCTCCCTCATACATTATGCTATTTTTGTTATATATATGGTCAAATCCCAGTGAATGTAAAATTTCGTGAATTTCTGTAACTGGATAAGATTCACATCTAGAAAATTTAGGGTCATGAGCATACAATACCATAGAACCATTAGTTATTTTATTACTTCCAATGTAGTATTCTGGTCCACCATATCCCGAAGCAAATTCTGTTTCAAGTTGAGAATTACAAGCAACAATTATGTCTCCTGGAGATTTCTCTTCGAAGGGTAATATGCCTTCTGTTTCTCCTTCAATTATATTAAATGCTTGAATAACTCTCTCTCGCCTTTCTCCAGAACAATTATTCAGTTTGTAATAAATAGGAATTTTATCAAAATGTAAAAATCCAACATCCTTAACTCTTGTTTCTCCCTCTTCTAATCCATAATAAAAATTATCTTTATTAGAAACAAATGAATTATCTTTATTATTTGAGGCATAACTTTGATTAGTGCTTCCGCTAAAATTTCCTAAGATAATTGGAGTAAATAAACTAAAATTAGTTTTGTTATAGGTATCAAAAACAGGATTTAGCACAGTATTTCTATTTGTATATGCTTGCCATAATAAAAATATGATTAAAATAATTACCACATATTTCAGCCAATTTCTCTGCCTTTTTAATATATCAATACCTTCTTTTGTTAATCTCCAACCAAATTTTATTGCAAAAAATAAAGAGACTAATATCAAAACCCCACCAAGTTTAATAATCCAAAGATTAATTTCATTTAGTTTTGCGGCATTAGAATAAAAAATAGCAATTCCCACTATTGAAGCAACAAAAAGCAAAATTGTTGTTATTAGATAATCTGTTCCTCTTCCATAATCATATTGACGTTGTTCTCTTTTTCTTAGCCAGTAATTCAGATCATCATATCTTGCAGATAAATAATTTTTTAATCTGTTCCAAAAATTCTGTCTTTCTTTACTGGATTTATTATTTTCAATTTTTATAGGTTTATCTGGTTCTTTGGTTGGCTCTCCATATTTATGATTAGTACGATAAGTAGATTTATTCCTCCACTTTTCCCGATTTCTTTTCTTATGTTCTTCTAATTCAACACAATTATGAGACTCGGGCACTAAGTGATTATGACAATGAATTTTTTCACAAAACTTACACTTATGAGGTAAAAAATCATCTATCTTCTTATCACAATAATCACATTCTCTCATAGATAAAAGTAGATTAAATCAGTTTATTAAAGGTTCGCAAGAAATCCGTTAGCTTTAGCTAATGGATGAATTGCGCAAACATTTATTCTAGAAGCATTTGATACAGGGAGAGTTAGTTGTGACTACTATTATAGGAGCTGTTGTTTTTTGAATCGAGAACAATAATCAATATAAACTTTAATCTTTCTTGTTTTATATGACTTATTGCAAAATATGTGGTGAGGAAGACTGTGACAAACATTCTTTTTTTATCGGGAAGACTAGAAAAATTACTTCATTTACAGGCTCTTCTCCGCCAGAGATATTTGTTGGAAGATGGAATTATCCTAATGTTTATACTGGGATTTTGAGTCCTGAAGAGTATGGTGATACTGAATTTTTATCGTCTCCTGAAGTTTGGCACTCTCGGAGATTAGGCATTCAAGATATTCTTAGGAATAGAAACAAGCTTATTTATGGAAGGACACAGTCTTTTATTAAAAAGCCAGCAAATAGATTTATTTCTCTAATGCAAGAAGTTGCAATGACTTGCAAATCAATCGCAACTGAATTTATTTTGAAAAAACCTGTGAGGAGGAACGATGAGCAGCCGAGTAATGTTCCTTTAATTGCGCATGCTGCAGAAATTTCTTCTGTGCGTCTGCAGGAAAATGCCTCGGTAAAACCTAAAGTTGATTATTTAGTTAATGATACTTCTGCAAGAGCAGTCGAGAGCATTGTTGAATTGGATTCAGCAGGAATTCAAACATCATCAATTAGTAAGTTGTTGTCTGCCGGCTTGCTTGGCAGAAAAAGCAATAGAAAATTAGTTCCAACTAGATGGAGTATTACGGCTGTTGATGATTCTTTATCTAAGAAAAAACTTTTGACTATACGGCACTTTTCTGAAATAAATGATATTAAAGTTTTTCATGCAGAGTATTTAGGAAATCATTATGAGTTTCTATTGCTGCCTGAAAAATGGAGTTTTGAAGTTATTGAAATCACAATTAAGAATTTTGGTGTTTGGCATGATCATGAAGGATTTTTCGATAGGAAAAAATATGCTGATGATGTTACTGGCGCATATTACGCGAATAGACTAGCAGTTACCGAGTATTTGGAGAAATTTAAGAAGCAGGCAAGCTGCATTGTTTTTAGAGAAGTCAGGCCTGAATATTCTGCTTCTTTAGGAGTAGGAATATTAAGAGAGACTAGTAGAGAAGCTTTTGCAAAACCTTCACTTAATTTCTCGACTTTGAAAGACGCACTTGTCAGTATACAAGAACGTCTTCATTTACATATTGATAATTTTATTAATAAATCAAATATTCTAAATGAATATGGCAAGCAACAAAAGCTGACTGATTTTTTTAAATGATATATTTTAAATAGTCATTTTTCGTGCAAGAAGCATGGGATTAATACATAGACTAAGAAAAAAGTATGAGACTTTTCCAGGTCTGAGCAGAGAACAGATGCCTAAACTATTAGCTAATAATAGATATCCAATGTCAAGCGCAGAGATTTTTGAGCTAAGAGTTAAAGAGAGTACACGTTTTCTCTGGAACAGTTATGTTAAAGTTGGTGATTTGGCAGCCTATGACGGATCGAGAAGTGATGAGCAAGAAATTAAATTTATTCTAACAACTACGCGGGCCGGCGTGACAGATATAGGAAAGTTTGCTTTAGGGTTAATTAATAAAAAATCAAAATATACAGGAGGCGGCTTGGATTTAACAAGAGCATATGATAGTTTGGCAAATAAAGAAGCAGCAAATGCGTATGAGGCTTTGCAAGGAAATGGGGTTATAGCTGTCAAGCGAAAAGACATTGGCATTTTGAATCAACTTCTTACACAAGAGCAGGTACTTAATCATAAGGGATGGAGAATTTTAGCACGACATAGAGATGAAGTGCCAAAAGAATTTGCAGAAGATTTTGAAGTATTTAAAGAATATACTAGAATAGTCTTTTCGGACTTGCGTAGAACAAGCTATTCTCGTTGTCATTTGGCCATGGGCTTCTCGTTTTTAATACGCTGTTCTAATTATGATCGGATACCGGGCCTCCCGCTTCCATATAACGCGAGCGTCGTGCCAAGGCTTAAGACGTTTTGCATCGCTGAAAAGTTACATGGATGGTTTAACGTTACTGGTTGGTTTGACCTTGACAATGACGATGACAATGGCTATGACTATTGTTGCCCTGGTAATGATTTCTTCGTCGGTGTAGCTCCGGAGGCATTGGCGCCCAGCAAAGTAAAGCCTACAAGAAGCTTTTGGAATAGAAAGAAAGATCCCTGGTTTAGAGCTTAAAGCAAAGTAGTAAATTATGATGGGCAGCAAGCATTAAAAGAATTTACAGAGCTTTTTTTATCCAGCTTGAGACAGCTAAAGATTATGCAAGGAATCAAGACGCGTTCTCAGGAAGCTCTGCACTTTAGTGCGGGGATGACGCCGCATAATATATTTTTTAGCATATTTTAAATAGTTAGAGATATTTTTCTTAGAATGAAATATTCAGAATTTGCTGAGTTATATGAATCTTTATTTGCAACTAGTAAAAGACTGGAAAAGACTGATATTTTATCTTTATTTTTGAAGAAGCTTGAAAGAAGAAGCAGGCCAGAGTGGATCTATCTTTTGCGGGGAAAAACTATTCCTGATTATGACTCTAGAGAATTTGGGATATCTATTCAGCTGTCTGTCAAGGCCCTGAATGCTGCTTGGGGTATTTCCAGCGATAATGTTTTAAAGCGCTATCGAATAATAGGCGACATTGGAAAAATTACGCAAGAATTTGCGCAACAGAGAATACAGAAAAGTTTATTTTCACAGCCCTTAGAAGTTAAGAAAGTATTTGATACTCTGAATAAAATTTTAGATATTGAAGGCAAAGGAGCTGTAGAGAGGAAACTTGGATTAATCGCAGAGTTGCTGAATTCTGCTTCACCATTAGAGTCAAAGTATATTATCAGGACGCTTTTAAATGACTTAAGAGTCGGAGTTGCAGAGTCTCTTATACTTGACTCAATAACAAAATCTTTTTTTCCTGATGAGATGAGAGATAAGGTGTATGATGCTTATTATTTAACTAATGATTTTTCTGCTGTATTCTCTGCTGCTATGAAAGGAGAAAAGGCGATTGATAAAATCGAGATAGTGCCTGGTAGGCCTATTCATGTCATGCTTCCTATAAAAGTGATTTCTATTGACGAGGCTTTTCGCATCTGCGGCAAGCCTGCAGCCTTTGAGCATAAATACGACGGCTTTCGTATGGTTATTCATAAAAAAGGAGATGATATTAAACTGTTTACTAGAAGGCTGGAAAATGTGACAAAGCAGTTCCCCGATGTTGTTGATGCTATAAAGACTTTTGTAAAAGGAAATAGTTTTATACTTGATTCTGAAGTTGTTGGATATGACTTAAAAGATAAAAAATATAAGCCATTTGAAGCTATCAGCCAGAGAATAAAGAGGAAGCATAATATTGAAAAACTTATTCACGAGCTTCCTGTTGAAATTAATGTGTTTGATGTTTTATATTATAACGGAGAGAGTTGGATGAGCAGGACTTTTTCTGAGAGAAGGAATTTATTGGTTAAAATTGTGAAGCCTAAACAGTTTGTTATTCAGCCTTCTTATTTTTTTATAACTGGAGATGAGAAGAAGGCCATGGCTTTTTATAAGAATGCTTTAAAGACAGGAGAAGAGGGAGTTATGATTAAGAAATTAGATGCTCCGTATCGGCCTGGAAGGAGAGTAGGCTATATAACTAAGATGAAACCAATTGTAAAAGATTTAGATTTAGTTATTGTAGGTGCTGAATATGGAACTGGAAAAAGAGCAGGCTGGCTTACTAGCTATGTTCTTGCCTGCAAAAAAAATGAGCAATTTCTTGAAGTTGGAATGGCTTCCTCTGGACTTAAAGAAAAGGCTGAGGAGGGAACAACTTATGAGGAGATAACTGGATTATTGAAATCACTGATTATTTCAACAGATGGAACTAGAGTTTTAGTGAAGCCTAAACTTGTGGTTTCTGTGACTTACCAAAATATTCAGCCAAGCCCAAGCTATAGCTCTGGCTTCGCACTAAGATTTCCTCGTATAAGCCATTACAGACCTGATAGGAGTGTACAGGATATTGCGACTTTGAGCGATGTCAGGAATGCGGTGAAAACCGCGCCCCTCAAGGATTGAGTATCTTTGACGGCCATCAAGAACCGTAGTTCTTGAGGCTTTAGGGCGCTGCATTCCTGAGCATCCAAAAATCCTAAACAAACCTCGGCTTAAAAGCCGAGGTATACACAAAGATTTTTTGATATTAAGAATGAGATGAAGAAGCAGAGATAAATGGAAAAAGGATGGAATTTTGTAGGATAACTTTTATTTTATACGTCAAGAATTACATTTGCGCAAACTCGTTACTTTAGTGGTGAGTAAACAAATGTAATTCTTGAGCGTGCTCAAACATACAGAAAAGATTATATACCCTTTTTTACATTAAATTTTAGTTATCCTACAAAAGATGGTGCACAAGAGATATGTTCGTAAGAATGGAAAAGTTTACGGGCCTTATTTATATGAGAATAAGAGAGTAAATGGAAAAGTTGTGACTAGATATGTTGGGAAAGATTTTGAGCTTAATCTTCCTGAAAAAAACTTAAGAAATAATATATTCTCACTTTCTTTCAATAAGTATTTATTAATTTCTTTATTTGTACTGCTTCTTTTGATAGGGTTGTTATTCTTTGCACCTCGGTTTACAGGTAATATAACTGCAAAGCTCGACTCTTCTTATGAAGTAGGACAACCTATAGATGGAACTGTTACACTTCATCTGCGCCAAGGGGAGCTTCTTCCACGTGATTCTATTTTATTATTAGTACATGGGAATCAAACAAAAGAGATTTCTCTTTCTGAGCTCTCTTTTAAACAATCATCTGTTTCAGGCAGTTTTTATGCTGAACAGGCAGAACTTTCCGGCTCTGGGGAGGGATTTGGATTTGCAGGCAAAAAAACGTTGAATCCTATTATTAAGTTTAAATTATCTATTTATGAAGAGGAGAGTAAACCGGAAGAAGTGAAGAGTGATAGTATAGAGAAAACTTCTGGAATTGACGAGATAGATAAAGATAAACAGGAAGATATTAATAAGGAAAAAGAAATAAAAGAACCTAAAGTAGAAAAAGAAGAGGAGAAATCTCAAGATAAAGAATTTAATAAGGAAAAAGAAATAAAAGAACCTAAAGTAGAAAAAGAAGAGGAGAAATCTCAAGATAAAGAATTAAAAGGCGGGTCTGAACTGGCTGCGGCAGAAGTTTCTAAAAATGCGCCCTTGACAGGAGGGGCAGTTTCTGAAACTTATTTGGTTGTTGAGGGCAGCGTTAGTGCAGGAGAGCCATTCAGTTATGTATTACGGCCTGAAGAAACTGCAAATCTTATTTCTGGCAGTGTGCAAGCCAATGGAAATATTTTGAGCGATGACATTTTAGATATTGCTTTAGATAAAAATGGAGTTAAAGTTTCTACGAAATATTCTGTTAGTGAAGAGGGGTTTGGCAGCGAGTTTTTAGGAGATGAATCTTTAGATTTAGAGATAAATTTGAGCCAATTTGGTTTAATTGCAGAAAATGAGAAATTAATACTCAAACTAATATATGGAAATGCTACAATTTCCTATATTGAAAAAAGCATTTCTCTTGAAGAAGAGAGGGTGAAGCCTGAGAGCAATAAATCTACTAATACAAGCACGGCAATTAAGATACCTGAATCTAATTTGAGCTTAGTAAAAGAGATTCCGTCAATAAATATTTTCCCGCTTGGCAATTATTCTATAAATTTGAGCGAGTATTTTAAAGGAGCTGAGTTCTATAGCACTGAAGATTTGAGCAGTATTAGGGTTAATATTGATGGAGAGATTCTTATTCTGCAAAGCGAGACGGATTTTGCAGTTTTGGAAGAATTAGAAATATTGGCGCATTCAGGAGAGAATTTTATCAGAAGCAATAAATTTAATATCGCAGTTTCTTCTTCTGAATTTTCCGTTACAACATTGCGTGATAAGATAAGAGTAGGTAAACCTGTCCGCTGGGTTAAGAATGTTTCTCTTGCAACTATAGAGACTTTCGTTGTCTCTTTACCTGTTGGAGCAGAAAATATTACTATTAAAAAAGATGAGCTAGGAATTAGTAAAACGGCATCTGCTGAAATATTAAATAGCTCATCTCAACCTATCTTTGGAAGTTCTTTAATTACAGGTCAGGTAACCGCGAATATAGAATTAAATCAACCTAAAAAAGAATCTATTTTTAAGAGAATTTTTTATGGAATTACAGGAAGGGCAGTAAGTGAAGAAGCAAGTTTAATTCAAGAAAAAAATCCTGGATTGACTGATAGTTATGATGTTGTACTTAATGACAGCGCAATCTCATATACTATTGAATATTATACAGAAGGACCTATTATGTATGAGGAAAACAGCTCTACTGGTAAAATTTTAACTGTCTTTGCTCCAGATGAGTTAAAATATCAAGACGTAATTGCTTCTACGCCAATAATTCCAGAACTTTTTATAACTGATCCAAAAAAAATAAGACTTTATCTGCGCAATGATAATTTAAGCAGCGGCTTTATAGCACATAAGATTGCTGATGAAGTTCCTGATAGTTCTGTTGTGGATGAGGTTTTAAATGAGAGAAATGAAAGTGATGCTTTAGAAATTTTATCAAAAGAAGAAAAATTATTAAATGAATCTTTAGGTTCACAATCAAGCATAACTGGTTCTGCTATTGAAGAACTAGAGCAAGAAAATGGATTAGATACTGAAAATACCACACAAGAAAAAATAACTGTTTATGCTAATGATTCTTCTATTATTATAAGGGAAGGATATGCACTTCAAGCAGCGCCCTTCAATGCTTATGATTTTGATGGAGATGGCTTCATTGATAATATAGAGTGGGTGGTGCCGCATTTAAGCAATCAAACTTATGAAATTATTGTTATCACAAATGCAGAGCATTTAGATGAAAACAAAACATTTATTGAGGATATTTATGAGCAAGTAAAGGCAAGAGATGGGAACTGGACAGGTGAACTTCCTGCAGAGCATTATATAAGAGTTGTTTTTGAGAAAAATCTTACGTCACAGAATGATATAACAGTTTATGCAAAGAGCAATTATTCAAATGCTTCGATAGAAGTTTATGAAAAAAATGGAAATGAGAAATTGGCTGATTTTGAGGCTATTCAAGAAGATAGAAAATATCAGATATTCCTGAATAATTTATCTGAAAGGACGCAGGACACATTTGATTTAAAGATAATTGGGAATCCTATTCTATGCGATTATATTGTTGATCCGACAATATTAGCAGGCGATACATCTTACGCTTCTAATGATTCAAATATAACTCAGCAGACAGGTTTTGCACATTTAAATATTACTACAACGCCGCCTTATGATTCGTTGGTTCTTTACTATAGTTTTGATGGAGAAAGAACTAATAGTACTGTTTATGATCTTTCTAACAGCAGTCTTGATGCGACTTTCTTTGGTAATTCTCAATTGTTGAACGACACATCAGGGTGTGTTTATGGAGGCTGCGCCAACTTTAGCGGCGGCAAAACTAATATTACTCTTGATTCAACTTCACAGATATTAAATTTAACAAATAAGACAGTAATGTTTTGGGTTTATAAAGAACATATTGTAGATACCAGGATAGTTTTGTCAGACACGGTTACTACTAGCTATATCGGATTAGGAGTTAGTAATCAGACAGGAATTGGTTATACAAATTCTACAGGCGGGGCGCAAAGTTTTACTACAAGCACTGGCTCGACGACTACTAAAGGATGGTTTCATATGGCGGTTGTCTTTTATGTTAGAAATCAAAGCAATGTTAATTTTGTACAATTTATTAATGGAACACAAATAGCAAACCGTTCAGATGCTTTTGGAATTACTACTTATCCCTTGAAATATATTGGTATTAGGTCGAATCAAGGGCTTATATTCAATGGTTCTATTGATGAATTGATGATTTTTAATAAAGAATTAAACTCTTCTGATGTTTTATTAATATACAGAAATCAAAGCAGCAGGTTTGCGGTAAACGGAACACAAGAATTTAGATACTTGAACTTTACTACTAATGACACTGTAAATATAAGTGTAAATTTCGTACAGAATATGTTCGCAAGCAATCTGTCAGCACAAATTAACAATGGGACATTGGTTAATTTTACTATTAACAGCACGAATTCTGGGGATATTTATATTTATAATATGACTGGGAATTTAACTGCTGCTAATCTAACTATTTATTATTTTGCTGGTAATCAGTCTGTGCCTTTTTATACTCCGATAATGCGGGGAAATATTACTTTGAGCAGCTGGTTAGCAGCTGCTGCAGGAGATACTCTTAATCCAAATGTTTCTTTACAGAGCCCAGCAAACAATAGCGCTGAAAACAGAGGAGTTGTTTACTTTTATGCTAATATCAGCGATGATACTGGTTTGAACAATGCAACTTTATGGGTTTGGAATGCTTCATCATCTTTAATTGGAACAAACGGAACTAATTTTAAGGGAATAAGCAATTCAACTAATCTGACTTTGGCTTTACCAACAAATGGAACTTTCTTTTGGAATTATTTGGTTTATGATACGACAAATAACAGCGCTTTTAATGCAAGCAATTTAAGTGTTCATTTGACATCTTGGCCTGTTGCAGCATGCACTAATTTAACTTCGAACAATAGCGTCTATATTCAGACAGGAAATATTGTGCCTGTTGGATCTACTTTTGCTTCTTGCATTAATATTAGTGATGTTTCAAACGTAACTTTTGATGGGAACGGGTATTCAATATGGAACTCAACTTTGAATGAATCTGCTGTTGGACTTGTAAAAGTTGTTAATGTCAGTGTTAAGAATACGAATTTGACTATGAGCAATGTTTCTGGAGGTTATGGCATTGAATTAAGGCAGGCAAATGCTTCTTTAATATACAATAATACTTTTACATTTAATTATTATGGTCTTGAGCTGTTTTTCTCGCAGAATTTGAATATTACTAAAAATACTTTTTATAATACTACTCTCGCTGCTATTTTTGTAGAAAATACTGCACCTAAAACATTCAATGCAACAATTGAAGGCAATAATTTCACCAGAATAGGAGGCAGGTCAATTGATGCTGCTGGAGGAGATAGGATTGCTATTATCAATAACAGCTTCTCATATAATCTTAGAGCATCTTCTGCTAATGGAGAAGCAATTAATTTAGGTATTGGAGCGGAGAATATTAGTATTATTAATAATACATGCTGGTTTGTTGGAAGCGATGAGTGTATTGATTTGAGCGGGAATAATTATACGATTATTGGAAATATTATTCATAATTCTTCTGCAGGTATCTTATTCAATAACGGCGGAAATAGTTCTCTTGTTATGGGTAATACTATAACAAATATGTCTCAATCTGGAATTTCTATAAGCGGCGCGGTTAATAGCAATGTAACTAATAATACAATCAGTTTTAATAGTTATAATGGCGGCTATGCATTAGAATTGACTTCATCCGGCAGAAACAATACAATTTATGGCAACTTATATCTTTATAATATAAGACAAAGTATTTTCCTGGAAAATACTTCGAATAATACAATCTTCAATGAAATGATAAATAGTTCGCAGAGGGATACTATATTTGTTCATCCTGGAGCAAGAGATAATAATTTAACTAATATAACTATCTATAATACTTCTGTTTCTTATAGAGATGTTGAAGCCACTCTTGCAGGAGCGAATTGGACTTATTTAATTGATATGCCTCATGTAAGCAACTATAGTTTTGGAGGTACAGGAAGTATTGTTTATTTCAAGGACAGCAGGTTTGGTGAAGTAAGGTTTTTTGCTAATGTCAGCGGAAGCGGGACGAATCTGAGCGATGATATTCAGTTTAGGAACAATAGCGTGTTTGTGAATGGAAGCAGAGGAGGATTGAATGTATCTGCTAATGTAACTTTATACGGGATTGCAACTAACTTTAGCATTCCTTCAATTTTAATTAATTCGACTAGTGCGTGTAATGTTACGACATCGCCATTTACCTGCAGCAACTTTACTGCTTTGACTGCGGGGATTGTTAGGTTTAATGTTTCTGCTTGGGGGGGAAATTATAGTGTTGGAGAGGAGATAGATATTACTGTGCCTGTTGTTAATTTGGCTGCGCCAACAAATAATTCTTACAGCTCTGCTGCTACGCACAGCTTTAATGCAACTTTTAGTGATAATAGAGCTGTTGCCAACTCTACTCTATATGTCTGGAATTCGAGCGGGCCGGTAATAAATAATACGGAAGTTAGAAATCTTGGAGGAGCAGCGAACAGCAGCAATGTAAGCATCACTCTACCCTACGATGGCAGATTTTATTGGAATTATTTGGTGAGAGATAGTTCAAGTAATTATGCATTTAATAACAGTAATTATACTATTTTATATGACTCCACGAATCCTAGTATAGCTTACGGAACAGGAACTGAGAATAATGGTGCAAATGTCAGCAGAAACTGGACTTATGTAAATGTCTCTGTGACTGAAACAAACTTTGCAAATATAACTTTTATTTTAAGAAATGACACTGCAACTGTAAATACTTCTACTTATACTTCCTTGATTTTGACAATTAATTGGACTAATTTAGCTGATGCAAATTATACTTATAATGTTTCTATTAGGGATTCGGCTAATAATTTCAATTCGACTGAGAATAGATTGATTAGATTGGACAATTTGTATCCAATTGTAAATATAACTTCACCATTGAATAACACAAACTTTTCAACAAATAATGTAACAATAAATTATACAATTGTTGAATCCCAGATTGGTAATTGTTGGTGGACTAATGACACTGGGATAACAAATCAGTCTTTGACATGCGGTGTAAATATAAGCAGATTATGGAGCGAGGGAATTACAAATGCAACTATTTATGCCAATGACAGTTCTGGAAATGTGAATTTGACTTCAGTTAGATTCAGGGTTGATACAATACAGCCTAATTTGACATTTGCATCTCCGACGGCATCAAACGGGTCTTATATAACTAGAAATACCGTCGATATTAATGTGTCTGCTGATGATTCCGGGGCCGGTTTGGCTAATATAACTATCTTCTTGTACAATAGATCTGGATTCTTAAACCAGAGTAATACTTCGACAGCATCTGCTTTCTTTATTAATTATACAAACTTGAATGATAATGTTTACTTCTACAATGCTAGTGCAGCTGATTTTGTCAATAACATAAATATTACTTTAACAAGGACTATTACAATTGATACAACAAATCCTTCATTATCTTATGCTGCGCCTACTGAAAATACAGCTGTCTTTAGAAACAGAAATTATATAGAAATTAATTTAACTGCTTCTGATACTAATTTGGTAAATATCTCAGTCTATTTATATAATGCTTCTGGTTTCTTGAATCAGAGCAATACTTCAACGTCATCGCCGTTTTATATTAATTATTCTGGATTGAATGAGGGAGTTTATATTTACAATGCAACTGCAACTGATAGTGCAAATAATATAAACAATAGTGCAACAAGAAACATCACATTAGATAGAACAAATCCATCGGCGCAGTTTGTGACTAACACTGAATCCAATAACACTTACAACGTAAATGGGATAATCAATGTTAATGTAACTGCTTCGGATAATTCTTTGACTAATATAACAATAAGGCTGCACAACTCTTCAGGTGGCGTACTGAGAGAGAATGTATCTACATTTTCTCCGTTTAATATAAGCTATAATGGTCTGACAAATGGAACTTATTATTTCAATGCAACAACTGCAGACTTGGCAAATAATCTAAATAATAGTGAGACAAGAACTATTACAATAGATTCGACAAACCCTCTTATCAGCTACGGAACAGGAACTGAGAATAATGGAATAAATGTATCACGGAATTGGACTTACACAAATGTTTCTGTAACAGAAACAAACTTTGCAAATATAACTTTTGTTTTAAGAAATGACACTGCGACTGTAAATACTTCTACTTACACAACTTTAGTCTTGATAATTAATTGGACGAATTTGCCTGATGCGAATTATACTTATAATGTTTCTATTAGGGATTCGGCTAATAATTTCAATTCGACTGAGAATAGATTGATTAGATTGGATACAACACCTCCTGTTGTCACAATTAATTCGCCTGCAAGCACTCTTTCTGCTTCGAGCGCGGTGTTTAACGTGACAATAAATGAAGATGGAGGTTCTGCTTTGTTTTCTCTTGATGGAGGAGTTGTTAATGTTAGCATGCAGAAAAATGGAAACAGAGACTTTAATTATACCAATACAAGCATCGCTGATGGAAGCTATACTGTTAACTTTTATGTTAATGATAGTTTAGGCAATTTGAATATAACTGCTAGTAAAGCATTTAGTGTGAGTACTAGTTCTGGGGCTGCTCCTGCAGCAGTAGGAGGAGGAGGCGGTGGAGGCGGAGGAGCTTCTCCTTCTCTGAAAGAAATTTTAGTGCCTGTGGAATTTTCTCTGAATTTAGAAGGAGTTATATTCTTTGAATTTGAAAGAGTTCAGCATAGAGTTAGAGTATCTAATATTGGATCAAACTATGCTGAAGTTGTGGTGATTGGAAAAGGGGACAAAGCAAAATTAGAAATTGGCGACAAAAAGGAATTTGATGTAACTGGAGATGGAAAATATGATGTTTCTTTAACTTTAGTTTCAATAAACTCTGAAAAAAATGAAGCGAGATTTAGCATAGCGCCCTTAGAAAAAATTTTATTAGAGATAGAACCAGAAGAAATAAGTGTAAATGCCCTCCTTGGAGTAGAAGTTGTTAAAGAGCTGCAGATAATAAATAAGGGCAGAAAAAATATTTCCTTATCTTTACGTGAAGAAAACTTGCAAGGAGCTGTTAAATTTGATAAAACTTTAGATATAAAATCAGGACAGACTAAGAAATTATTGTTGCATATTAATGCTACTAATAAGACTCTTTTAGCTGGAAAATTGATTTTTGAATATAACGGAAATTTGGTTAAGGAAATCTTTATAGTCATTAATGTAAAGAGCGAGAATTTCTTGTTTGATTCCTTAGTTTCTATTCCTAATAAATATAGAAAAGTCTTTAGCAATGAAATTATTCCAGTTCAGATAGATTTGGCGCAGGTTGGATCAAAGGAGAAAGTAGATGTTACTGTGTATTATCAAATCAGAGACTTTTCTGGAAACAAGCACTTTGAGGAAAAGGAAACTTTCTTTGTTTTAGCGACTAAGAGTTATGTTAAAGAGTTTTCATTAGGGAATCTGCCTCCTGGCAAATATTTAGTAGACGTAGAAGTAGAATATCCAGGTGCATTTGCAACATCAAGCGCCCAGTTTGAAATAGTCGAAAAGTCAAGATTTTTTAATAGTGCTTCTATAATCATCTTCTTTTTGTCAACAATTCTGATAATTATCATTTCTTTAGCCTTTATGGCCATAAAAAAGAGACGAGAGCACAACAAAGCCATTTATCGATTAATGAAATCAATAAAAAATAAATATAAGAAAAATTGAGCAAAATAGTATGTTTTTCCCTTGATAGTCAACGACTGACTGTTCAATTATTAAAGTCATTGACTATAATTGAATTTTTTAATCGCAAGATTTAAATGCTCTTTGAACTCTAGATAAATATGAATATAAAAAAGATGATGTGCCACCTCGCCTTAAAAGGCGAGGTTTGTGATAAGCACTCTTTTCTTCAAAAACTGAAAGTTTTTGAGGCCTCAAGAACTTCGTTCTTGAAGTTTGGATGCAGAAAAATCACAGGGATTTTTCTGAACAGAGAATTTCTATCTGAAATTCTCTTGTGTTCAGGAATGCAGCGCCCTAAAGACTCAAGAACTACGGTTCTTGACGGGCGCGGTTTTCACCACATTCCCGACATAAAGAAGAGTTTTTTTTTAAGTCTAGTTTTTGTTTTTTTATTATTTAATTTTGCTTTTGTCGCTGGCGGAGTTGATGTAAGCAGTTTGTTGTTGAAAGTATCTGTTAATGAAGGAGATTCTGCAATAAAAACTATAACTATTTCCAGCTATGAAGATCAAGATTTTATTATAGATCTTTTAGGAGTTAAGGGAATTTCTTTATCTAAAAGCCAATTTTCTTTAGAGCAAAATCAAAAGATAGCAATTGACATTACTTTTAATTCAAGCGAACTTAAAGCTGGGGTTTATGTCGGCAGTATTTTAATATCTGGAAGCAAGGATAAATCTTACCTTCCTGTTATTTTTGAAGTTCAATCTAAAAATTCTGTTATAGGCATTAATTTAGATATTCCTCCACAATATACTCAAATAGAACCGGGAAGTAAAGTTATAGCACAAATAAAACTTTTTGATTTGACTTCAAACGGCGGAACTACTCCTGGAATTTCTTCACTTAAAATTAGATTAGATTATTTTTTATATTTAATTAATGGCGAGCTTATTACTTCTGAATCAGAAGATTTTGTGATAAATAATCAGGCTCAATTGACCAAAACGATATCTTTGCCTACTAAAGTCCAAGAAGGAGATTATGTTTTATCTGTACAAGCTACTTATGCATCTTCAACTGCTATTTCTAGCAAGATCTTGAGCATACAAACTTCAGAAGATACAGGAAAGTTTGATAATAACTTTATTTCTTTAGTAGCAGTCTTAGTATTCGTATTTCTTTTATTTTTAGTTTTGATAATCATGTTTTTTTATTTTATAAGAGATAGAGATAAATTGATGATAGAATTGAAGAAATATAATTCATGGGAATTGGAAAAACAGAAAGAGATTCTAGAAATACAGACTCGTCTGATTGATAAGAAGAAAGTTTCTCCAAAAAAAGTTGAAATCGAAGTTGCTAGTAAATTAAGAAAATTAAAAGCTAAACACAAGATGAGAGTTGACGAATTTAATAAGTTGAATCAGAAAGGAGAACTTGCTTTGATGAGAAGTAAACTTGCTGAGTGGAAAGAAAAAGGGTATAATACCTTGGCTTTAGAGTCCAAGCTTAGCCCTTTAAAACCTAAGGAGATGAAGAAACTTTTAAAAGAATGGAAATTTAAGTATTCTGCGGGCAAAACCGAAGGATATAAAAATAAATAATTCGTGTATTATTAGTAAAAAGAGCAATGGCCTATAAAAATAATAAAAGACTGAGCAAAGAATTTGATTCTTTTGCAAGAAAAATAGCTGAATTGGAATCTTTGAGAGAACAGCTACATACTTTGCCTTCAAAAGGCTTTGAAAATGACATTAGACTTATTGAGGCGAAGATGAAAAATATTGAAGCCTTGCCTGAAATTAGAAGGGATATTAAACGTCTGCATTTTAAGATAGATCAAAAGCAAGCTTCAAAATATTTACACAGTAAAATAGACAAGGTTTTGCTGAGAGAATCAGATGTTCTGAAAAAAGAGGTTAGTACGACTAAAAAGAAGATTGCAGAGCTTGAGGAGTTGATTGCGAAGAAGAGAAAGGTGTCTGTCAAAAAACAACTTTCTAAAAAAGATTTGTATTTTGTCAAGGACATACCTTCCTTGGAAAATGAGCTGAAAAAGCTCCATGCGCAATTTTTAGAACATACACACGCTTCAAAAATTAAGATTGATACTGGAGTTGGAGTGATTGTTGACACAAGATTTGACGACTTTCTTTCTCAAATAAAAGCGGAAATTACAGAACGCCTGAAAGAAAAGGAATCTTTAGCTAACTTACAATTAAAAAGCGATTTGGAAAAAAGAGAGATGTTTTTTGCCCAGAGATATAAGGAGATGATTGAGGAGCTGCATGATAAGTATAAGAGCATGGTTAAAGAAGAGCTTGGAAAGGAAGTCAGAAGAAAGCTTAATGAAGAGGTTGAGAAAAAGCTTGGAAAGGAAGAGAAAAGCATGATTAAGAGGCTTATTTTTGATAATATGATTGAATTGAAGAATGAAAGAAAAAAAATAATTTTTGAATTGGCTGTTTCTTACAGGGAAAAAGAGCAAAGATTGAAAAATATGCTTGAAAATAAATCTAATAGAAATATAAAGAGCAATATAGAATCTGAGAAAAAGAGACTTGGTTCTGAGTTTAACAGCAAAGTTGAAAATATAAAGAGAGATTTTCATCAAAAATTACGGAATAAAGTTAAGATAATCGGTGAGATGTGGCAGGAAAGACTAAGGAAAAAAGAGGAAACTTTTGTAAAAATAGAAGAAGAAAAAAAAGAATTAGAGAATAAAGAATATCGGGAGCGAAAGAATAAAAATAAGCTTGATGAGATGTGGCAGGAAAGACTAAAGAAAAAAGAGGAGGTTGTTGCAAAAACAGAAGAAGAGTGGCAGGAAAGACTAAAGAAAAAAGAGGAGGTTGTTGCAAAAACAGAAGAAGAGTGGCAGGAAAGACTAAAGAAAAAAGAGGAAACTTTTGTAAAAATAGAAGGAGAAGAAAAGAAGAGGTTTAAAGAGAAGTTATCTGGGAAATTGAAAGAAAAAGAGAAAGAATTGAGAAGGGAATACGAAGCGAGCTATCATGAGAAATTGAGCGGACTTATGAAGAAAAAAGAGGCTGAATTTAAGAAAAAGAAAGCTGAACTTGAGAAGCATGTTTTGGCAGAAGCTAAGAAAGTGTTTGGTTGATTGTATAATTGTCTAATTGAGTAAAATAATTATATTTTATCTAGGGCTTTACTTCTTTTGGTGTATTGTTGCTTTAAAATGGAATGAGCATAATATTATTTATTAACTCTCAATGCAAATTGAGGAATAGCAGCTTCTGTAAGGTCTATATAAGCTCATGTCAATTTTATAGGGCTGATTAGAACAGCCTTATGAAATAATTTCGGGATAGAACAGGACTTAACATTTAGGGAATATTTATATAGTATTATTATTGTTTATATTAATATAATAATATGTATTGAGATGCTGATAAGAAAAAATGATAAAAAAGGATAAGAAAAAATGAATACGCGATTTTTCATTGTTTTTTTATTTATTTGCTTTTATATTTCGTTTGCGTCAGCCGGCGTTAATGACGGATTAGCAGGATATTGGACGCTTGATGAGGGCAGCGGTATTACTGCTGCGGATTCTTCTGGAAATGGCAATGCTGGAACATTAGTTAATAATCCGACTTGGGTGAGTGGAAAGGTTGGAAGCGGAGCTTTGAGTTTTGACGGAACAAACCAAGGCGTTTTAATCGGCAATCAAAATACTTTAGCTATACAAGGAGCACTTACTCTTGCTGTTTGGGTTAAGTTATCTGAACTGACAACATATAAATCATTTGTGGTACGCGGGGCAACACAATCCAGCGCATCTGAAGAAATATATAACCTTATCGCTCGTTCATCTGGTTCTGGAGATTTCTTTGAATTCAGATTGAGCAATGGGACTACAATATTAACCCTTAATACTCGTGTTTCTGCAGCATTGCCTTCTATAGGCCAATGGTATTTTGTGGTTGGTACTTGGGATGGAACTACTGCAAAGATTTATTTGAATGGAGTATTAAACGCTAGTACAACTGATACAAGTTTTGGACAAATTCATAATCCTAGTAATTCTTTGTTGCAAAATGTTTCTATAGGCAAAGATGTTAGGTTTAACCGAAATTTTATGAATGGAACATTGGATGAGGTACGTATATACAATCGAGCTTTATTAGATAGCGAAATCAATAGCCTTTATACTTCTAGCGAGGTACCTTCATCTCCGCCGCCCCAGCCCCCGCAAGATACTTCTCCTCCGATAATAAGTAACGGACAACCTTCAGGCATATTGCCCTCAGGAACAACACAGGCCCCGATAAATCTTACAACAGACGAAAATGCCACATGTAAATATTCTCTTTCTTCTGGTACTCAATTTAGCAGCATGACTAGTTTTGCTGTCAGCCAAGTAGACAATGAAAAAAATATTTTTAAGGATATTTTTTCTTTTTTTGAACAGTTCTTTTATTTAGCCATGAAAAATATATTCAAAAATCCTATAGGTTATTCAATCAGCAATACAGGCTATGCTGTAATTCAAAATTTGGCTACCACAGGAGGGACATTTCATTCTGCTTTAATTACAGGATTAGCTAATAATGAAAGTTATAGCTTATATGTGAAATGCAGTGATGGAAAAGGGAATGTAAATATTAATGATTATGCCATCTCTTTTTCTGTTGCAAGTTTGAGTAATGGAACTACTGCTCCTCCACCACCAATCACTAATCAAGCTCCACAAGTTAATGCAGGAGCTGATCAAAGCATAACTTTGCCGCAAAGTACAGTTACACTTCAAGGCAGTGCTGTTGATGATGGTTTGCCTTCAGGAACTTTAACATATTTATGGAGTAAAGTTTCTGGGACAGGGACAGTAATTTTTGGCAATATTAATTCTCTCCAAACAACAGCAACATTTGGCACTGAAGGAATTTATATTCTCCGTCTTATTGTCACCGATGGTGCTTTATCAGCGCAGGATGATATAACAATTTCTGTGCAGGAGCAAGCAAGCCAATTGCTGGCATGTTCTTTAGCATCAGCATCGTGGAACAAAACATCGGCAACTGAAGGAGACTTAGTAGCTTTGACGGTCTTTGGAAATAATTGTGATGGAAGGATGGTTGGTTTTGTTGTGAAAGAAGATGATTTGAGTTATGGAGTGTTTGGAGATTCTACAGACGATCCTGCTTTGAACAATCCTTCAGGTGCAATTTTTGTAAATGGAACAGCAAAATCAACATGGACTGCTGAATGGCAAAATGACTGCAATGGTCTGTGCAATCCGCCTGAATATTATTTTACTGCTTCTTTATTGGATAATTTAACTATTACAATAAAGTCAAATACGAACAATGAGCTAGCTACACAAAAGAGAGTTGTTTTGTCGCCACCGCCTCCACCACCACCTTTAGGTGTTGCTTATTATGTTGATTTTGCTAATGGAAATGATGTGAATGATGGCTTGACTCAGGCAACTGCGTGGAAGCATGCACCAGGAGATGGTAATTCGATAGGAATACCTTTAACAAAAATTATTCAGCCTGGCGAGACTGTTGTATTTAAGGGAGGCGTTGCTTATTTGGGAAAAATAAATGTTTCTTCTGCAAATTATGCAGACGGTACTTCTTCTAACAAAATCACTTTTATTTCCGGTGATATTTACAGCTCACCATGGGGGGCTGGAAGAGCTGTGATAGATGGAGAATATATCCGCGACTATACCCGTAACATGGGATTTTATATATATAAATTAGACTACGTTCGCATTGAAGGATTCGAAATAAAAAGAATGAGTGATGTTAAAGATTCTGCAGGTATTTGGATTGTAGCTTTTAACGCACCAGACAATGCGACAAATTGTGAAATAATAAATAATTATATTCATCATATTAATGGGACTAATGGTGCTAATGGTTATGGTATTGAAGTTGGCAACAATGCGCATGGATGCAGGATTGAAGGGAATGATGTTTCGTATGTTGAGGAAAAGGCGATAGAAATTTATGAATCTAATGATGTTATTATTAAGAATAATCATTTACATAATACTAGAGATCATTGTTTTGTTGTAACTGGTCTAAGGAATAGTATTGTTGGAAATATTGCGCATGACTGCGGGCAGGATATTAGAAGTGAGGGTATTGGAGCTGCTGGAGGAACGTCTCCTGCGTATGGTATGAAGGCTGACGCAGGTTCAACAGTTCTCTCTGAAAATAATACATTTTCACAGAATCTTATCTATAATGTAAAAAATGGGTTAGGTACTCTTTCTGCGGATGACAATAAATTTTATAATAATGTAGTCTATTATAATAATTTTGGACAGTATTCAGCAGATGCAAATCATAATTTATTATCTTTGCGAAATGATATTACCCCTGATCATGCTCCTGAAGGCAATAAGTTTATCAATAATATTTTCTTTTATACTGGGCCTAGTAGTGTACCTGGATGCACTAATTGCCGATTATCTATTTTAGCTGATAAGTATGGAAACAATAATGTTATTTCCAATAATATTTTCTATCAGCCGGATAATAATATTGTTAGGCATAGGTATGTAGGGAATAGCTGTCCAGGAGCTTCTCTGGAGAGTTGCTATGTACCAATTCAAAATTTTTCTGATTCCAGCAGTGATCCGCATAGATTTGCAGCTTTTGGTACAGGTAATACATTTACAAATAATGTCTTTCTCGAACCAAATTTGTCTGGAGGAGATTATCTTTCTTTAATTACAAGCGGTAATCTAGCTAATGGTTTCATCTCTAGTCTTCCAAATAAAAATGGTATGTCTCTTTCTGCATTGTCTCCTGCAATTGATACAGGTATTAATGTAGGGTTTAATAAAGATATTGTCGATGCTATCATGCCTCAAGGTTTAGGATTTGACATTGGAGCTTATGAATTTAATTCAGTAAGTGTATCTCCTCCACCTACTAATATTTATAATCTTTCTATAACTAAAAATGGTGCTGGACAAGGAATAGTTACCGGGCAGGGTATTTCCTGTGGTGCAGATTGTATAGAAGCAGTTAATTCCGGAACAAGTATTATATTAACTGCTTCTAATACGGCTGGTACTTTTATAGGCTGGAGCGGCGGCGGATGTACAGGTATGGGGACTTGTACTGTTACAGTCTCTGCTAATACTAATATTATAGCTACTTTTGAGCTAGTTACTTCAAATATTCCTCCAATAATTTCAATTACTTCTCCTTTGAATAATGCAATATTTACTGCTCCTGCGTCAATAGATATACAAGCATCTGCTTTGGATAGTGATGGAACAGTAAGTAAAGTTGTATTTTATAATGGAAACATAAAATTAGGCGAAGACACAACCAGCCCATATTCTTATACTTGGGCAGGTGTTGGAGCTGGAAGTTATTCAATAAAAGCAGAGGCAATAGATAATTTAGGAGCTGGGACAAATTCCAGCCCTGTCTTAATAACAGTAGTTTCACCTCTTGCATGTTCTATAACTTCTACGAGCTGGAGCAAAACATCGGCTGTTGAAGGAGAAGTAGTAACTTTGACTGCTTTAGGAAGTAATTGCAATGGAAAAACATTGGACTTTATTGTAAAGGAAGATGATTTGTTAGGAGATGGAGTAGATGATAATGCAGTGATTAATCCTTTGTCTGCAGTATTTGTTAATGGAATAGCAACTTCGATCTGGACAGCAGAATGGCAGTGTGATGGAAATATAGGAGGAATATGTACTGCAGGAGAGCCAGAATACTACTTTACAGCACAATTAGCAGAAAACTCTTCAAATAAAAGAGTAAATGTGAATTTATTATCAGTAAGTGAATTGCTGACTTCTTGCGGTAATGGATTGCTGCAGACAGGAGAACAATGTGACGACGGGAATAGATTAAACAATGATACATGTTCTAACTCGTGTACTTTGACAACATGCGGGGATGGAGTAGTACAAAATCTAAATGGGAATAATAACATAGAGTTGTGTGAGATAGGACAAATTGTTTCATGTATTGATATCAGTGGTTATGATGGAATTAAGCAATGCAATGCACAATGCTCTGGTTTTGGAAGCTGTATTTCGACGAGGAGCTGCGGTGATGGAATTAAGAATGGAAACGAACAGTGTGATTATGCAAATCAACAGCAGTCAGCTTACTGTACTTCACAGTGCAGTCTAATTGCAAACGGCTGTATTGACTCTGATAAAGATGGAATATTAGATTATGAAAGTTCAATCTGTTCGCTAGGAATAGATAGATGCATAGAGAAAAATGTTGCACAATGGAGCGCATATAATCCAACGCAGGGAAGTATTAATGTGATTTATAACTCAAGTGCGGATTTCATAAATGTAAGCAACTTCACTTTGCAAAAAGAAGGCAGTGTTAGTGTGTATTTCAAGGAATCACTGAGAATTGTTGATATAAATGAAACAGGATGCTTTAAGCCTTTAAACATAACTCGATTAGTAGAAATGTATGATAAAAAAATTGTTGTGCATTCTGAATACTTTAGTGAATTTAATAAACCTGCTGAAATAGTATTTGAAAATGTTGAGTTTATCTCTCCAAAAATATTGAAAGACGGTGTCGAATGCCTGCAAGATATATGCAACATAACTTTATATAATAAAGGAGAGAAGACTTTGAGGATTGGAATTTCTGGGTTTTCAACTTATGAAGTTGTCGAAGGATATCAGTCTTCTTCACCAGGTTCAGGAGGTACTAGCGGAGGAGGAGGTGGAGGTGGAGGTGGCGGAGGCGGGAATGAAAAGATTATAGGAATAATTAATCAGTCGTCTGATAATGTGATAGGAATACAAGACTTAGGATCAGATACTCAAGTAGGCGGCGATGAAGAACAAGAAGATAGTCTCTCTTTAGAAGCAGATTATCTTCAGGATGAAAAAGATAAAATGCAAGGAATATTTAAAGATAATTTATTTTTAATTATTATAATAGCTGGAATTATAGCCGCATTAATTGTTTTGATAGTATATTTACGAAAAAGACGTGCAAAAGAAAATGCGCTAATAAAGTTAAGCAAAAATAACTCTAATGTTAATTATGGTTTACGTTAATATAAATTTATGTTAAGAATAGAGCGGTATGTTATGTCAAGATTCTTGACGAAAACCTTGGCTTTTAAGCCAAGGTTGAATCTTGAGCACAAGAGAATTTCAGATAGAAATTCTCTGT
>CAZOCP010000001.1:70922-112621 GCA_964578345.1 Candidatus Woesearchaeota archaeon | reverse complement strand
TGAAGCTGTTGAGAGATTACGAGAGGTTGTAAATCCAAAATTGCTAGAAGATATTATTGTTATGCAAAAGAAACTTTAATTAAAATACTCCGGGTTTTGCTCCACTTCGTTACTCAAAACTTCTTTTAGTCACATACTGTAGGATAGTTTACTAATTAAACGAACTTTCAGAATATTTTATCGTCGGAAAGAGGAAGATTTATATAATATAAGGGTTTATGAGAGAGATTAAAATGGCGATAAAGCTGTACTCAACAAAAACTTGTATATGGTGTCAAAAAGTTCGTGAATTTTTTAGAGAACATAAAATAAAATTTAAAGATATTGATGTCGGGGCTAATTTAAAAGCTGCTCAGGAAATGATCCGTAAAACCGGTCAACAGGGTGTTCCTGTAATTGATGTAAACGGGCAGATTGTGATTGGATTTGATAAAATAAAATTGGAGAGCTTTATCAAGAAAAAATAAAATGAAAAAACTGCAAAATTATATCGACGGCAAGTTCATTTCACATTCTATCAGGAAATTGGATGTAATAAATCCGTTTAGCGAGAAAAAAATTACCCAGATAACTGATTCAGACCAGAAAGATGTTGATGCTGCTGTTTATTCTGCAAGAAAGACATTTCAACGATGGAAGAACACCACTCCATCTGAAAGAAGCTTGTTATTTTTGAAGCTTGCTGACTTAATTGATAAAGAAAAAAAACGTCTTGTTGAGATAGAGTCTCAAAATCAAGGCAAGACCTTAGCATTGGCAGCATTGGATATTGAATTTAGTATTGATAATCTGAGATTTTTTGCCGGGGCGTGTAGAACAATGCAGACAACTGCTGCAGGCAATTATATTGATACGCACTACCACAAGAAGCATAAGGCAATGGGCACTTCTATCTTAAAGAGAGAGCCTTTAGGAGTAATTGCCGCAATTACCCCTTGGAACTATCCTTTTATGATGGCTTGCTGGAAAATGGCTGCTGTTAGTGTGGGAAATACGATTATTCTCAAACCATCTTCACTTACCCCCTTAACAACTATGGAACTAGCTAGTTTGACAGAGAAGGCAGGATTTCCTCCGGGCGTAATTAATGTTATTATGGGCTCTGGAGAAAAAGCAGGAAGAATGCTTGCATCTCATCCTGGAATTGATTGTATTGCTATTACGGGAAATATTGAAACTGGGAAAGAGATTATGAAAATGGCTGCTGAAACTTTGAAAAAAGTGCATTTGGAACTGGGAGGAAAAGCTCCCTTTATTGTGTTTGCTGATGCTAATCTTGAAATGGCTGCGAAATATGCTGTTGATGCTTCTATTATTAACGGGGGGCAAGACTGTACTGCTGCTGCGCGCATTTATATTCAGGATGTTATTTATGAGAAATTTATAAGTATGGTGAAAAAGATTGCAGAAGAAGTAGTTTTGGGGGATCCGAGCAGACCAGGAACCGCCCTTGGTCCTTTAGTCTCGGCTAAACAACGAGAGAAAGTGGCAGGATTCATTAAAAGTTTAGGAAAAAATGAAAAAGTAATCTATCAATCGGAAGTCCCGAGGAAAGGATTCTTTTATCCTGTTACAATTGTAAGAGATTTTGAGCAACAAAGCAATTTCTGCCAGAAAGAGATTTTTGGACCGATCATAGCACTTAGTAAATTTAGTTCTGAAGAAGAAGTTATTCATAAGGCCAATGATGTGGCCTATGGGCTGGCTTCAAGTATTTGGACTGAAAGAGTGGAACGAGCATTTCGCATCTCGAGCGCCTTACGTTTTGGAGAAGTCTGGATTAATGATCATCTGCCTCTTGTGTCTGAAATGCCTCATGGAGGATTAAAAGCAACAGGGCATGGAAGAGATTTAAGCATACATTCTTTAGAGGAATATACTTACCTAAAACATGTATATATTGGACTTGGATGATAGATAATTAATAGTGAAAAAGAAAGATTTATAATCGGGTTATTAATTAATATCTAATGGCTGAAAAATTACCTAAGCTGAAATATTCTTATAGTGCTTTAGAACCATGGATTGATGCGAAAACAATGGAGATTCATTATACTAAGCATCATCAGGCATATGTTGATAATTTAAATAAAGCTTTGGAGAAGCATCCAGAGCTTTCGAAAAAGAAAGTTGAGGAGCTATTAAGAGATTTAAATAGTGTTCCTGAAGACATAAGGAATGTTGTAAGAAATCATGGTGGAGGGCATGTAAACCATAGTTTATTCTGGGAAATATTAACTCCTAATGTGAAGGATAGAGAGTTTAATGTGGAAATTGCTGAGATAATTGTCAAAGAATTTGGAGACTTTGTCAAATTCAAGGAGCAGTTTTCTAATGCTGCTATGGGAAGGTTTGGCAGCGGATGGGCGTGGCTTGTCATGCATAACGGTAAGCTGGAAATATACAGCACGGCAAACCAGGATTCTCCTTTAATGGACGGAAAAACTCCTATTTTAGGTTTAGATGTTTGGGAGCATGCTTTTTATTTAAAGTACCAAAATAGGAGAGCTGAATATGCCGCCGCTTTTTGGAATATTGTGAATTGGAGAAAGGTTAATGAGTTGTACGAAAATCATTAAGTCATGTGTCTTAGTTATATTAAGATGGTTGTCTTAATTATAGAAACTTTTATAAAGTCATATGTCTTAATTTATTTAAGATGAATGTCTCGAATAAAGATTTAGAAGAAGTTTTGGATGAAATAAATAATGCACTGAACGATCCTAGAGGTTTAGTAGCACATCAGAAAAGAATAGGCTTTTTTATCTCTTTTGGAGCTATTGCACTTATTGAAATTTATTTGAAAAAATCGAACGTGTTTAAGCTGGGAAGTAAAATAGACCATAGATGGCTGAAAAGAAGTAAGGAAAATGTAAAGAAAGTGATTTCCAAATATATAACTTGTTCAATTGAAGAACTTAAGAATTTTGATGATATATTGGAGATTGCTTATAAAATTGAGAGCAGCAGAAACAATTTTGTCTATGGTAAAGAAATTTCTGAAGAGGAATTAAGAGCCTATATTGATTTATTTTTTGAATTAAGAAGGAGTGTTGAAAATGCTTAGAGTATATGCAAGCTATTTTGTTTCGTATTTGTTAAAAGATTTGAAGGATACTTCTGATTTAGATAAAATTATCTTATTTGGAAGCGTTGCTCGCGGAGATGCTGTAAAAGATAGCGATGTTGATATTTTTATCGAGGTTAAAAGAAAAGATAAAAAGTTTGAAAAGCGTGTTGGAAAGATTCTTAATGATTTTTATAAGAGTCGTGAAGGCTTGATTTTTAGGGGTAGGGGATTTGACAATAAAATAAATCTAATTATTGGCAAACTAGATGAATGGAAGGATTTGAAAAAAAGTATTGAAAGTAGCGGTATTATTTTATATGGTAAATATGTTTATGGTGGAAAGGGAGAGAGAAAATATGCCATTATTTTTTGGGATAAAATAGGCAAGAATAGGGGGGCATTCTTAAATAAATTGTATGGTTTTAAAATTGGTGATAAGAGATATAGTGGTTTTTTGGAGAAGAGAGAGGGTAGAAAAGTAGGAAAGAGCAGTGTTATGGTGCCTATAGAGTATAGAGATGATTTATTGGACATAATAAAGCATTACAAAGTAAATGCCAAGATTATTGAAATATATGAATGACTTTCTGGAATATTGTGAATTGGAAGAAAGTTGAAGAGATTTACAGCAGGTCAATTAAGAAATAAAATTGAGTGAAGCAGGCAAAACATTTTTATATCTTAAGTTTATTAAAGTGAAAAGAGGATATATGAATATATTATTCGTCTGCAAATATAACGTGTTTAGAAGCAGAGTAGCTGAGGTTTTATTTAGAAAGCTGAATAAAAATAAAAGTATTTATGCGAAAAGCGCAGGTATTTTTACCGGCCAATCAAGAGATAGTTCTCTTTATTTGGCTTTAAGAAAGAAAAAATTAGATTTGTATGGGGGACCAAAAAGTATAACTGTGCCCTTGTTAAAATGGCAGGATATGATAGTTATTGTGGCAGATGATGTGCCTAAAGAAATATTTACGAAAAATAATAAGTATGCAAAGAAAGTAATTGTGTGGAAGATACTAGATGTGAAAAGCAATAAAGTTGAAGAGAGAGTTGAGATTATTAATAAAATAGAAAACAAAGTAAGAAAGCTAACACGGGAGTTGGAGTATTTATGAGGTTTGTTGTCTTAGGAGGATATGGAATTATAGGGAGAGAAGTAGTTAGAGATTTGTTCTCATTTACTGAAAAAGATGAGGTGATAATTGCAGGAAGAGACTCTAAGAAAATAGCAAAATATGCTAGTTCTTTCAATTCTGCAAGAGTTATAGGAAAAACTATTGATGTGAAGAATAAAAAAGAACTTATCTCTTTTTTGAAAAAGGCAGATATCTGTATAAACTGCCTGCAATATAATCTAAATCTTGAAATTATGAAAGCATGCCTGGAAGCCAAAATAAATTATGTAGATTTAGGGGGGATGTTTCATGAAACTTTAAGACAATTAAAATTAAACAAGGATTTTCAGGATATTGGAAAAACTGCTATTCTTGGCTTGGGAGCTTCGCCTGGTATGAGCAATATTCTTGCAGCTTATGGCTCTAGATTCCTAAAAGAAATTAAAGAATTAGAAATTGTATTTGCTGATAAAGATTTTACTACATATAAACAAAAATTTGTTCTTCCTTACAGTTTTAAAACTCTGGTTGATGAATATACAATGAAACCAGCTGTCTTTAGAGATGGAAAATTGCGCTTTGTTGAACCTCGCTCTGAACCTAAAAAATATAATTTTGGAGATGAATTTGGCGTACAAACTGGTTATTTAACTTTGCATTCAGAGTTAGCTACTTTGCCAGAATTTTTTGAAAAGAGAGGACTGAAAAAATGCGAATTTAGAGCTACATTTCCGGAAGATTTTAGTGAAACAATTAAAATATTAATTGAAAATGGATTTACGTCTCATGAGGAATTGCTCTTTTCAGGGAAAAAATTAGAAATATTAAATATAACAACTAGATTAATGGATGAGTTCATTCCTAAAATAGGAACGAAAATTGCTGATAAAGAAATAATAAGAGTTATGTTCAATAAAAATAGAGTAATTATAGATATGATAACTCATTCTAATAAGAAAAGTTCTGGCGGAACTCTAAATACCGGAATACCTTGCTCAATTGGGGCACAAATGATTTTGAATGGGAATGTTAGAAGTCATGGAGTTTTTGCTCCTGAATATATCATCAATCCTGAACTTATGTTTAAAGAATTAAGAAAGAGGGGTATTGCCATATTGAAAAACGGCATAACTATAAATTAAAATGAAATATGATTTTATTGTATTTGGGGGGACTGGACAACAAGGCAGGTTGTGTGTAAGAGATTTATTAGAATCTGGCTATAAAGTAATGGTTGCTGGCAGAAATAAAAATGCTGTAACTGGCCTGCTAAAAAATAAATCTGCTGGTTTTACCTATGTTGATCTGAAAAGCGATGAATCTATCGCGAGAGCGATAATTTTCTCTGGTGCTGATGTTGTCGTAAACTGCGCTGAATTAATTTTTAATGTTGATATTATGAAAGCATGCTTGAAAACAAAGAAATCATGCACTGATTTAGGAGGTTTACAAAATATAACTCTGCAGCAATTTAAATTGCATAATGCATTTAAAAAAGCAAGAATATTAAATATTACCGGATGCGGCTCAACTCCTGGAATAAGCAATATTATGGCTGCTCATGCTTTGGAAAAATTTGATTCTGTAGATACTATTAATTTAGGCTTTGCATGGGATTCAAACATAAAAAAATTTGTTATTCCTTATTCTATGCATAGTATTTTTGATGAATTTGTACAAAGGCCAGTTATTTTTCTTAATGGGAAATTTAGAAAATCTGATAGAATAATCTGCAAGGGGACTTTTAATTTTAAAGAAATAGGAAAACAAACTACGTATTGTATTGTACATTCAGAAGTTTATACTTTTGCTAGATATTTTAAAAAATTTGGATTGAAAAATGTGCATTATTTGGCCGGGTTTCCTGAACATTCGATGAAAATAATCAAAACTTTGATGGATTTAAATTTCCATTCTAGAAAAGAAATCGACATAGGCGGGATTAAGATAAAGCCTATCGACTTTGCTGATAAAGTTCTTAATAAACTTGATGTGCCGAAAAAATATAAAGAAATAGAAAATATATGGGTCGAGATTGAAGGATTAAAAGACGGCAAAAAGAAAATCAGCGAGATTAATTGCATCGTTAAAACAACAGAAGGATGGGAAGATGCTGGAAGCAATGTAGATACTGGGCGTACTATAAGTATAATCTCACAAATGCTTAAAAAAAATTTAATTGAAAAAGTTGGAGTTCATGGACCTGAAGCTTGTGTGCCTCATAATCCCTTTTTTGATGAATTAGCGAAGAGGAAGATGTTTGTTTATGAAGATGGGAAGAGGATTAATTGATTAATTACTTAGTTTGGCTATAAGTATAAGAGAAAAGGGGGCGAGGAGACCGATCAAACCAAGGGTTGTAAGTGCTATGCCTTTTTCACTCTGTGTAGGTTTACTGCCGACTTTAATATATATTCCTTGTTTCTCAAGTGTTTTTTCTAATTCTGGCCTGCCATGATCTATGCCTGTTAAATTTTTATCAAGCAGTTTGTAAAGATTGCTGACTTCTCTTTGCTCTTTAATTTCTTCTTCAGTAGATAAATGATATTTCGCAGCAAATTCAAGTACTATTTCTCTAGAGATTCTATTTTCTATCAGTTTATTGTATACTTCTTGCTGCTCGGCCACAGAAAAAGTGTAGTCAGAAATAGAATTGTTAAATAATATGATGGCTGCTTCATGTGAAAGTTTGTAAGCAGAAAGGTGTCGGTCATAATGTTCGCCATATTTCTGTTCTCTGAACTTAGCAATAGTTTGTTCTTGCACTGGCAGAAATGCCTGATTGTTTTCTTTACCATTACTGTAGTTGGGTGTTAAGGCTAGTGCTCCTCCAAGTGCAAGTGAAGCTAAGGTACTTTTTGCTGTTTGATAGATTCTTTGTGTCATGTTTAATTTATCTTTGCTATTGAATAAATTCTAACTATATATACTTTTCGGCTCATGACTATCTTATAGTTAAGACAAAGAGATTCTATGTTGTATGTTTGAAAAACAAAGTTTTATAAAATAATAGTTTGTAGTATTAATATGAAAAAAAGGCAGGTGTGGGAGAGTTTTTCCCCTAGTTTTGAATATTCTGTCTGTATGGTCGGAGGAGCAGTAAATGTAAAAGATGGAAAGCGGTACATTGGTTATCAAAATGAATTAACTCTTTTGACAAAAAAAGGATGGAAACTTAAAAAAGGTTATAGAATTAATAAAGATTTTATTTGGCAAAAAGTTACTTAACGAATTATTTATATAACATCTTTTCTATTTAAGGCAGATGAAAAAAGAAGAAATTCAAAAAAAACAATCTGAAGAATATGATTTTTTAATTATTGGGGCCGGCGTGGCCGGATTGGCGGCTGCTATGTATGGTGCTAGACTAGGACTGAGAACTATCTGCCTTGGAGCAATGCATGGCTCTGAACTGCCTATTGGAGGAGTAATTACAACGACAAATATTGTTGAAAATTATCCTGGATTTATTCGGTTAACCGGGGCGGAGCTTTCTGAGGCTATATATAAACATGCAGCTTCATATCCTTTAGTAAATATAAGAGAAGAAAAAGTGGAGAAAGTAGAAAAAAAAGGAGACGGTTTTCTTGTAGAAAGCGATAAAAAAGTTTATTTGTCAAAAACTGTTTTGTTTGCAACAGGAACGAAATGGAAAAAGCTTGAAGTGCCTGGAAGCGGGGAGTTTGAAAATAAAGGAGTGGCTTATTGTGCTTTATGCGATGCTCCGCTATTCCGAAATAAAACTGTTTGTGTAGTTGGAGGATCAGACAGTGCGGCAAAAGACGCACTGTTTTTGGCTGAACATGCAAAAAAAGTATATATTATATATAGGGGCGAGAAAATTAGGCCTGAACCAATTAATATGAAAAGAATAGAATCTAATAAAAAAATTGAAATTATTAATAGAGCGAATGTTAGTGAAATTAAAGGAGATAAATTTGTAAATTCTGTTATTCTCGATAGAGAATATAATGGCGGCAGGACTCTGGAAGTGCGTGGAATTTTTGTTGCAATTGGGCACATCGCATTATCTGGTTTGGCTGTTCCATTAGGAGTAAAAATAAACGAAGGGGGAGAAATTATCATAGACCATAAAACGTCTGAGACTAATATTCCTGGGCTGTTTGCGGCCGGCGATGTAGCTGACAAGCCATTTAAGCAAGCAATCACCGGAGTTGCAGAAGGATGCACTGCAGCATATTCTGCATTTGAGTATATCACTAAAAAAGAGGTAGAAACCTAATAATTGCATAAGTTTTTAAATTATTATACATCATTAATATAATGATTAAATGGAAAAGAGGGGTGTCGCCGATTATAGCAACTATGCTTCTTATTGCAATTGCATTGGTTCTTGCGGTTATTATTTTTCTGTGGGCTAAAAGTTTTGTTGGAGAGAAATTACAGAAAGATTTAGGATATGGTCCTGAAGCGATAGAGACAGTTTGTGAAAAAGTAGATTTGAGTGCTAATGCAATCAAAGATGGGGCTTATTTAAAAATTTCAGCAATAAATAGGGGCAATATTCCTATTTATCAATTGCAGGTAAAAAAGAAAGGAATAAGCTCGCGCCAAATTATAAATGATAAATTAGCTTTTACGGGGCCTAGGGCACAGGGGTCTCTGCTCAGCGGTGAAGCAGGAACTGCACAAGATAAAATAATATCTGTCTCAAAAGATGACAAAATTATTATAATCCCGATAATTTTAGGAGAAATTGACGAGAAAACAAAAGGATATTTATGTGAAAAAAAGGGTGTTGAAGTTGTTGTTACTTAAATAAATTATGAACAGAAAAAAAGGCATTTCTACTGTTGTTGCAACTGTACTTATCTTACTTATAACAGTTGTTATTGCTGGAATAGTATCTCAAGTCGTTGTTCCATTTGTGCAAAAAAGTTTGAGTGAGAGCAGAGAGTGTTTTGTGTATAGAGATTATTTTATTGTTGAAGAATCTCTTGGATATAGCTGTTTTCAAAAGAATAGTAATAATGCTTTCTTTTATGGAATATCTATAAAAGCAAGTGTTGGTGATGATGAGATTGCAAATGAGGTTAATGGATTTAAACTTGTTTTTATAAAAGACTCTTCGTCAAAAACTAAAGATGTAATATCTGGATTGACAAAAGATAAAAATCAGGAGGGGGTATGGATTCTGGGGGAGAGGGTTTTAGGAGGGATAAGAATACCTAAACAAGGAGAAGTGCTGACTTATGTTTATAATGGGGGTATTGAAGAATATAAGAAAATAGAAGTTTATCCTATTTTAAAATCTGGTAAAATCTGTCCTATGACAGATAATATGAAAGTAATAGAATGCACAAAAAATGCCGATGGAGAGAATGTAGACTTAATATCTTAACATGAATGAAAAAAGATCGCAAGTTTGGATAGAAACAGTCATTTACTTAGTAATAGGAATGGTGTTAATAGGATTGGTTTTGGCTTTTGTTGTACCTAAAATAATTCATGAGCAAGAGAGGGCATTTATAGAAAAATCTGTTGAAATGATGAGAATTTTTGATGAAAAAATAGCGTCTGTAATATCAACTGGGGAAGGCAATGTCAGACAGATAGAACTAACTATAAAAAAGGGAGAGCTAAGTATTAATCCTGAAAATGATATGATTATTTTTACAATAGAAGACCTAAGAAAACCTTATTCTGAAATAGATATAGGTATAAATTCTGGCAAGATAAACTTAGAATCTGGAAAAACGGCAAAGGGATATAAAACTATATTGAATTTGGATTATGATAAAGACAAAGTTGATATATTATATGGAGATTTAAATGCTGGGGGAACACAAAAATTTGAAGCTGCTTCTACACCTTATAGATTTTCAATTGAAAATAAGGGCGGAGGAAAAATAGTTATTTCAGAAGATAGATAAAATATTGAGAACTGCCAAAACCAAGTTATCTAAGCCATGCAGTTATCCATAGCTTTAAATAATTCTTTTGCTGATTAAAATTATGGTGATGACTCTAAATCCTACGCCGAGTGTACCTGCCCTGCCTCGCCTTAAAGATAAAACAAAGACCGATGTAAGATATGTCCTCATTTCTCCTTATGCTTCAGCCCATATTTATTGGGATGATAAAATAAATGAGCTAGTTTATGACGTAGAAGAGCCTATCCTGCAAGAGCATGAAAAGAATGCACTGATTAAATTAGAGTCGGCTATTCAAGAGATAGTAAATATTAATGTGTCTGTGGAAAATAGTGTTGAAGCAACTGCTGCGTATATTGACAAAACTGCCAGACTTCTTCTTGATGAATTAAATGTAAAGATGAGTGAGGAAACTTATAAAAAAATATTCTACTATCTTTATAGAGACTTTATTGGATTAAATGAAATTGAGCCGATTATAAGAGATTATTATATAGAAGATATAGAGTGTAATGGTGTTGACACTCCGGTATATGTCGTTCATAGAATATATAGAAATTTAAAGACGAATGTAAAATTTGTAAATCCTGAGCATGCTGCAAGTTTTGTCGAGAAACTTGCTCAAAGAACTGGAAGGTATGTTTCATATGCCCAGCCTCTTCTCGATGGAAGCCTGCCAGACGGCAGCAGAGTCAATGCCACTTACACTAAAGATGTTACTTCTCGAGGGCCGACTTTTACGATTAGAAAGTTTACTAATGTGCCTTGGACTCCGATTCAGCTATTATCTTTTAATACTGTAAGCCCAGAGATGCTGGCATATTTCTGGATATTACTTCAATATAAATCCAATATATTAATAGCTGGAGGGACCGCATCTGGAAAAACAACTTTTTTGAATGCTCTCGCTTTTTTCATTCCTCCTGAGGCAAGAGTTGTAAGCTTGGAAGATACTAGAGAAATTAATCTTCCTCGGGAAAACTGGTTGCCTGCTGTAGCTAGAACTTCGGTTGGTGCAGGCAAAGTAGGGGAAGTTGATTTATTTGATATACTAAAAAATTCTTTTAGACAAAATCCGGATTACTTAATAGTCGGTGAAGTAAGAGGAAAAGAAGCTTTTGTTCTGTTTCAAGGCATGGCTTCCGGACACGCATCTATAAGCACTATGCATGCAGATTCAGTTGATACTCTTATCAGAAGATTGCAGACTCCACCTATAGAATTATCTCCTACGCTTGTCAACTCTCTTGATTGTGTTGTGATAGCGACGCACGCAACAGTGCGCAATCAACAGACAAGAAGGATCAGAGAAGTAGCTGAGATAGTAAAGGTTAATTTAGACGGTACAGCAGTGATAAACACCCCGTTGATATGGGAGCCTGCACAGGATTTATTCTTTTTTAAGAAGCAGAGCAGGATATTTGATAAAATATCATTAAGAAATGGGATACCTATAGAAAAATTATATAGAGAGTTTAGTATTCGTGCAAATATACTATATGAGATGTATAAAAGAAAAATATTTGGGTTTGTTGAAGTCCAGAAAGTGATTAATGATTATTACAAGAAGCCTGAAGAGGTTATTAGAGAATATAATCTTGTAAAGACAGCCAAGTAAAATATATAAATATAGTTTTGAATTTAAAAGCATGAAGAAAGAGGAAATCGTTCTCCTCGCCCAGCTTCTTACTGGCATGCAGGACCTTCTTGAAGCGTTTGAGGCATCTTATCAAAAGAAAGATGTAGAAAAAGCCAGAATAATCAAGAAAGAGCTTATTCAGTTTCAAAGCCAGATTAATAAAATAATATGATAGACCCGCTTCGACAAAATATCTCTACGGAAATTAAGATGCTTATGGAAATGGCAGAATATGGGCAAAGAGCAAGATATTCTTCTGACAATGAAAAAAAACTCCTTATTCAAGCAATTGATGCTTTAGAGTCCGGCATTAAAATACTTAATGAAAATACCTCGGCTCTTCTCGCAAATCTGCCTATTGCGCAGGAATTACCTAGTATTTCAAAACAGAAAAATTCTCTATTGAAAGAGGTGATTATTCAAAGAGGGGAGAGTGAGGAAAGGGTTGTATTGTATGAAAAGGATAGAGAGAAATTTCTGCAAGAGCTGAGCATCACTGAACAGATTATTAAAAAAATTAAAAGGCGACCCGCCATTAATGTTGAAAAAATAGAAGAGTTTAAAGCAGCAAGAGGATATATCAAAATGTCAAATAAATTCTTTCTTTCAACTGCAAGCCAACTTATATCTCGAGGCTATTTTAAGCCTCTTCCGTTAGAACTGCGCAGAGCAAACCTGAATATTTTATTTCCGGCTTATGTGGCTACGACTTTATTTACAACTCTTTTATCTCTTTTCTTTGCTTTAATTTTGTCGGTGATATTACTATTTTTCGATATGAGCTTTGTTTACCCATTTGTAAAATTCTCTGAATTAAACATAACAAGAGTTGTCGTGGTTTCCTTGGTGCCTATAATTATGCCCCTTATGGTATTTTTAGCACTGTATTATTATCCTTCGACTGAAAAAAAATCTATTGCAAAAAAAATTGATCAAGAACTGCCTTTTGCTGTTATTCATATGAGTGCAATTGCTGGCTCGGGAATTGAGCCCTCCCAGATATTCAGGATAATTGAATTAAGCAGAGAGTATCCATATTTAAGGAAAGAGATACGCAAAGTATTGAACCAGATTAATTTATATGGCTATGATCTTGTGAACGCCTTGAATGCTGTTACTACAAGTACTCCGAGCACTAAACTCTCAGAGTTATTCTCTGGTTTGTCTACTACTATAACCTCTGGAGGAAATCTGGCTGACTTTTTTGCAAAGAGAGCAGAAACTCTGCTTATATCTTATAGATTAGAAAGAGAAAAATACACAAAACTTGCTGAGACATTTATGGATATTTATATTGGGATAGTTATAGCTGCTCCGATGATTTTAATGATTATTCTAGTAATAATCTCGGTTGCTCAGCTTAACACCGGCCTTGCTCCTATGCAAATGACTTTATTAATCATCCTTATAGTAGGTATTTTAAATATGCTTTTCATTGGTTTCTTACATATAAAACAGCCGGTCTATTAAGATGATAATAAAACGTATTCACTGGATTGGTTTTATTGTGGGAGTGATGATATTAGTTGTCGCCTTTATTTTGTTTCTGGTGCAGAAAGAAGCAAACCATAACTTGCAGTTATTTCTTATAGGAATAGCAATTGGTGCATCTGCTCTTCCATTTATTATTAATTTGATACTTGAGAACTCAAGACAGGAGAAAATCAATGAGATGTTTTTGGAGTTTTCTAGAAATCTAGCTGAGAGTGTTAATACTGGGACTCCAATTAGTAAAAGTATAGTCAATCTGAAAAAGAAAGACTACGGGCCTCTGAGTCCTTATGTTGAAAAATTAGCAAATCAGATTGCGCTGGGCATACCTATCAACAAAGCATTAGAAAACTTTGCTTATGAAGTAGACAGCCCCGTAATCGGGAGAGCAGTTACTTTAATCAGTGAGGCAGAGCGCGCTGGAGGAGAGATAAATTATATTCTGGAATCTTCTGCAAAATCAATTGCAGAAGTTGAAAAATTAAAAAAAGAGCGTAGAGCAGCAATATCAAGCTTAGTAGTTCAAGGATATATTATATTTTTTGTTTTTATTGGAATTATGCTTGTAATGCAGTTTAAAATCCTGCCTTTGGTGAATAATGTAGCCTCTTTTGATGCATTCAATAGCGATATTTCTTCTTTTGATGAGCCTCTTTCTGGCCTGCCTGCTGAGAGATTAACTCCTGAAGAGATTTCGAACGGGTTCTTATATCTTTTGATTACTCAGGGCTTATTTTCTGGGTTAATAATTGGTAAGCTGACAGAAGGCTCTTTAAAGAAAGGCATCAAACATTCTTTTGCTTTGTCTGCTTCTGCATTTTTAATATCTACCGGAATCAGACTTATGCTATCTTCAGGAAACTCAGTTTGACGATTTATTAATTAAATAAAAATTTTCATTTTTAGTTTCTATTAATTTATATTTATAATGCAGCCGGTTTGCCAGATGCTCTATCCATCCTCTTTGGGGATGATTCATCGGCTTGCCTGATAGGGTTTTCGTTGAGAAGCTGACTAATATATATCTAGAAGGAACTAATTTGATAATGCGCTCTGCTATTTTATGCCCTTTGCTTTCCAGCAAATCTAAAACCTTTAATAGAAGACATAAATCTGTATTCGGCAGGTCTTTTTTTTCAATTTTCCTTAAATCATAAATAAAAACTTTTCCTTGAATTTCATTTTTTTGAAAGAATTTCTTTATAAGATTTAACTCGTCTTCTCTTATGTCTGCTGCATAATATTTAATACTCGGAGAAGACAGAGCAATTGGATTTAATCCGCATCCTAAATCGAGAACAGAGGATATCTTTAACTCTTTTAATAGATTCTTTATTTGCGGGTAAACTGATAAACGTTCTGCTGTTGAGTTGTGGGTTTTTAGCAATTCAGTTAATTTATTCTGCTCTAATAGCTGTTCTCTTTTTGATGTTTTTTTCTGAAATTGCCCAGTCATTTTTCTAAGGCCTGCTCGAACTGTCTTTACTACTATTTTTTCTTCTTTACTGCCTAAATAAAAGAGAGTGACCTCTTTTTTCTTAAAATGTTTTAAAATAGCTTCTTCAATAATTGAATCTGCCAGTCCGCTTAATTCTTTTTTTTGCTTGATTTTTTTTATAAGAGCAGAATGCATGATAAACAGATGAAAGTAATTTATATAAACACTACGGGTTATATAGATAAATGAATAAAGCAGGAATTTCTCATTTGGAAATGGTTCTTTCGTTTATTATTTTTATAGCTGCGATATCGGTAAGCCTGCTGATATTGTCTCCTGTACAAAAATCCTTTGTTGGAGAAAGTCCTGAAGAAATCGTTATGGACAAGATTATAAAAAAAATAAGCCTTCCTATTGAGAGATATGGAGTTATTGTCAATGAGGATATTCCAGAAGGAATCATAACTTTGCCTTTTACCTATGCTGGAGCAAGAGGAATCAGAGTTGAAAATTTATCGGGAGATGTAATGCCTTCTAAGCTTGCAGTGAGAACTTTGAGTGTTGAATGGGGGCCTGCTGACGGCAGAATAGTTTATATTTATGCTGGAGATTTTGCTTCGAATGCTGATAATTTTATATTGACAGAAACTATTGATAGTTCTAAATATAAACTTGGCTCTTATAATTTATCAATGATGGCTGTTTCTAAAAAAAATATTGAAAATCTCGCTAAAGATTATAGCGAAGATTATGATAACTTAAAAAATGAAATTGGAATTCCTGCTGGCAGAGACTTTGTTTTTAGCGTGGTTTTCTCCTCTGATGATAAAATAGAGTCTTCTTCTGTAATTGAAGGAAGAACAGAGGTCTTTGCAGATAGTATGAGAGTAATGGTTTTAAGAGAGGATGGAAAGAGAATCTTTGCAAATTTGGAGGTTAAAGTATGGTGAATAAAAAAGGATGGGTTAGAATTGTAGAAGCAAGTATAGGAGTTGTTCTTGTTTTGGGCACTCTGATTTTCTTAAACAGCAGGCAAGAGGCGCCTGAGGAAAAAGACTTGAGCATAAAACTTAATGCGCTTTTGGACGAGCTTGCTCAAAATACGACAATTAGGGGGCTTGTAGGCAGTAATGAAAATGCTGCTGAAGAACAAATTAGAGCATATCTTTCGGATAGATTTCACAATAGCGCATTGAAGTATGATTTTAATATATGTGAGCTGGGAGAAGATTGCTTAATTGAAAGAGAGACTGAAAATAATATTTATAGTGCTGAAAGGATATTTGCCTTGAATTCTGATAATTTAAATGCAAAAAAAGTCAAGTTATATATCTGGAGGAAATAAGAGAATAGTTTATAAATATCTTTGATTAATTTATGTGTATGATAAAGGGTGTTTTTTGGCTGTATTTCTTGTTAGTTTCTGTATTTTTAATAGGGGGGGTTTCTGCGGATGAGCAGTGTGACGATGATCAAACAATTCTAAGATTGTTTTCTAACTCTAATTCGCACGCATCTTTATGGAGCGATACAAATGCACAAATAGCTGTTTGTTATGAGAATATTTTTGGAGGTAAATATACTGGAAGAGAGCCTCATCAATGTTCTGCTGCGAATGGAAATAAGCCTTCGAATTTTGTTGTTAGTCTTACTAGTAATAATAATGCTCATGTAAATAAAGATTATTCAGATAATGGAATAAATATTTGTTATGGTGATTTGGCGTGTTCTGTAAAGAGCCAATGCTCTTTAAATGAAAGAGAAATTATGGTTTTAAGCTCGGAGAGTAATGCGCATGTAGATATTGGCGCAGGTAATAATTTAAAGGTTTGCTGTTCGTCTGCCCGCGAACCTAGGAATATAGTTTATTGGGCAAATGGGCGTGGACAAAGAATAGCCAGCAGCAATAAAGGAAAAACTGTGTGGTTGATAGCTAGGACAAGTTTTCCAGCAAATACAGAAGTCAAATTTGAAATTAAGGAAAGAGATTCTATTAACGATGATGATATTCTTGTTGGAAATGACGCCTTGAGTGCAAACACAGAAGTAGGAGGGTTGGCTAAAGTTTCATGGACAATAACTGATAATGATATTGAAAAAGCTAAATCAGCAATCAATGATGAAGATAAGGAGAAAGATGAAGTTGAGTTTTACTTTGAAGCAAGGGCAACTGGATTTAATAAAGAAAGCATGAATTTGATAGTGAATATTAATCCCTCGGTGTCTCCGCCAATAGCGTGTATAGGAAAACCAGAGCATAGGCAAATTTACTTTAAAGACCAAGATATTGTTTTTGAAAGCTGCAGCACTGATAGTGATGGTCTTATTGAAGAAACAAAATGGATAATTGAAGAAGAGCCGAATGCTCAAGTTGCTGATAATAAATACAAATTTGCTTCTCCTGGACAGAAAACTATTACTTTAAAAGTGACTGATGACGGCGGGCAGAGTGCTGAAGCGCAAATAGCTATTTTAATAATTGGTAAAACATCTAATGGCCTGCTAGCTTTTATTGAAAAACCAAGACATAAAGAAATTGTTAATGGCGCTTCAAGGAGAGTAAGTTTTAGTGCTAAAGATAGTTATGTAATTAAGAATGGTGTTGGAGAGCAATGTAATGGAGTAATAGACTGTGTTGTGGGTAATTGTCCTGTTCGAACTATGAATGAATGCCCTGGCGGTAGCAATCCTTTAGTCAAAAAAGAGGTTATTGGCGGAAATATTGGGTTTGATTCTATGAAGTTTATATGGGAATTTGATGATGGATATTCTTTCGAAGGCACAGGAGCTTCTGCTGTTGAGGGAAATAAGCCTTATTCATCATTCTCACAGGAACAAAATGATAAATGGATTAAATTAACTGCGAGCATAGGGAATCCTTTTACATTGAATAAAGAGACTAGAAGAGTTTTTACTTTTGTTGGAAATGAACAGTGCTTGCTTAATGAAGAGGGGGGAGTTTTTGTTAAGATTGATGATGCTGGATTTGTTCGAGAAAAGAAAAAGATTAATGAGGGAGGGTGTGTGGGAGAGGATGGAGTTGCTAGCGGAGGAGACATAGGTAATCCTGTAAATGTTCGAGGAGATGATTGCTGCCCTGCTGGAACTTTTTGCAGAGCCGGTCTTGGCACAAATGGAATCAGTGCGGGTTGTTCTGATCCTGGATTTACGAATGTAAGAAGCTGCGGAGATTATAAAACGATTAATGAATGTGAAGATGATCCTTTTCGTGTTGGGGATGAAGACTCTATGAATCCAGAAGTAACTGAGAATCCTAAATGCGGAACTCGAGAGAACGGTGGAGAGTGGCTCTGTGAAGGATGCATTTGGAAACAAAATGAAAACAAATGCGTATTAAAAAAAGTACATAGTCTTCTTCCTGTCTCTCCACGTATTGCTCCTACAAATTGTAATGAACCTTTGTGTTTGGTTTCTTCTAATAATGAAGACCTTACTTGCGACGAGAATGGATATTTTACAATTGTTATTAAGAAAGAATTTCAGAGTGGAACCTGCACTTCGGCAACACTAGATTCGTGTGTAAATAGTGAGGTGAGAGTACCTTGTAGAGGAAACCTTCAATTTCCTTTCTTTGGAATTTTTAATTTTATTGCTACTTTAGTAGCTATTGCTTTTATTTATAGAATTAAAAAAGTCTATATGAATTCGGCATGTTTTTAAATAATTAATTGTTTGGATAGATATGAAAAAGTGGGCGTTTATTATACTGTATTTTATTTTAATATTAAATATCGGTTTTGTAAATGCCGCCTATAATTATTATAATAACAGCATTGAAAGGGAATATGGTGCTGGAGAAATTATTAAGGGAAAGGTTGTGATGAGTTTTAATAACGAGCCTGCCGAATCTCTTTTAACCAGTAATTTTCCAGGCAATATCAGCCTATTAGATTTTTTAAAGAAAAATGAACTGGAAGAAGAAAGAGACTATAATTGCAGTATAGCTGGATGCGGGAGTTCTTATAATGCTAATAACGCAATAGATAAATTTAATCTGAAAAATGAAAGTATAATTGGTTTTCGCATGAGTGGAGACGGCGTGGTGAGTGTTAAATCAATTGGATTTAATATAAAGAGCAAGGCTCCCAATTCTTGTTATCCTCAAATCTATATTGATATTGGAGATAAAAAAGAATTTTATTTGATAAATAATAAATATATTGATAAAGAATGCTCTACTAAAAATCAAGGCTGTTTTAATAGAACTCTGCAAAGCTATACTAATGCGATAATCGGCCCTACTCAATACTGTATGAACGTAACTTTGCCCATTGCCCCGGCTTATAGAGTAGGAGGAGATATAATAAACAGCGGCCAAGGTTCTGGAAATCTGAAAATGCAGCTTAGAGACCCTGAAGATAATTCCCTGATAAAAGAATGCACTTTGCCGAAAAATACGCAGAACACTGAATCTCTTTCTTGCATTATTGAATTTGCTTCTCATGAACAAAAAGAATATTTTCTGTGTATTGTGCAAGAAGGAAATGGAAACTATGCTATAGCCTCTGAGACGAGTTTTCCTGTTTGCGGAACTGATAACGGTGGGCTAAGTTATACAAGAGATTATTCATTATTTGCGCAGTCTTTGCAATTCGATTATGTAAATATGCTAGTCAATGATGATATATTGAAAAATAAATACGGGAAAAAATTATCTGATATTGCTAATGAGTATATTGAAGAAATGTACCTCGGGGGATGCCTGCCTAATTGTATTATCCCAATAAAAATTTCTGGGATTGAGCAAGAAATAGATATTACCAATGTGAAAGCAGAATATAGGGAAGGCGGTACGAGTCTAGAAACAAATGAAATTTATAATCTTGCGCGCGCTTATCCTAAAGTTTCTTCTGCTCCCTTGTATTTATCATTAGACTATGCAGATTTTACGATTCCTTTTGATGCAAAGGGAGATATTAATCTTGAGTTTAAGATTAATGGGGCAGATATTTTTCAGGCTCTCTCTATACAAGTTTCGCCCGGTTTAAACTTCAGCATTGAGCCTCTGGTTATTGCTGTAGGCATTCCGACAAAGTTTAATATAAAAGGAGTACAAAATATAAGCGAGGTAGAATGGGATTTTGGAGATGGGTCTTCTAAAGAAAAAAGCCAAGGAGAGAGCCCGGCACATGTATATAGAAATGAAGGAGAATATTCTATTTCGGTTAAAATAACTAAGACTGATAGAACCTCTTTTTCTAAAACCTTTAAAATTTTTGTCGGAAATGCCCAGGCTGCATCGGCCACGTTAATATTGAAGTATGAAAATGATTTAAAAAATGTCAGCCGGCAAATTAGCAATCTGCCTGCTTGGGTTTCTAATACAATAAGACAGAAAATTGGCATTGCCTCATTGCAGGAATCTGTTAATATATTGAAGTCTAGATTGAATGCCTCTGTAGAGAATGCCTCTGAAATTGTAATCGCTCTGCTTGCATTGAATATTCCTGAAGAAATTGTAATTGGCTATGAAGGCCGCGTCCCAACTATTGCCGCTGGAGAAAATATTAATTTAGGATATTTAGATTCTGCTGAAATTAGAGAAGATATCTCAGATGAACAAAGAGATTACTTAAGGAGGGGGCTGGTCAGCTGGATATATGAAAATTTTGATAGTAATATTGATTTCAAAATTATATATTCAAAAAAAGGATCTGTGAGAGAAGATCTCGCCACAGTCTTTAAAATCAACATTTCCCCTAAAAAAGAATTATCTGAGGAAGTAAATTTATTCATAGATTATCCCTTTGGGGAAACTATTTTTATGAAAGAATATGGACAAAGAGAGTCCAGTAATTTGGAATTGGGGGGAAGTGTGGTGCCTATTAATAAAGCTGAAATTATTGAATTCTTTATTTCTGAAGAGATTCAAGCAACTGATTTGGGAGTTTATCTTGCTCCAAAAAATCTGAATTCAATAATAGAAAAAGTTGAACTTGCGCACCCTCCTTCTAAGAAAGGCGGGAAAGCAGGAATAATGATTCTCGCTGTTTTAATAGGAGTGTTTATTGCCTATATTGCTTTGCAAGAATGGTACAAAAGACATTATGAATCATATTTATTTAAAGATAGTGCTGACTTGTATAATGTTATAACTTTTATATATAATGCAAGATATAGCGGCTTAAAGGATGAAAACATAGGGGAAAAGCTTAGATTAAAGAAATGGAGCAGAGAGCAAATTAGTTATGCATTCAAGAAACTTGATGGAAAGAGAACTGGAATGTATGAGATACCTATTTTAAAGTTCCTAGAGAGAAGAAAAGTGCGGAAAGAATTATCGAAAAGATTGCAAAAACAAAGAGACGTAAGATTTATTAAAAGGCCGTATTTGTAAGATTTATGATTAGAATAATTAAACAGTTTTCAAAGCGTATCTTAAGAGTTTTGTTTAGAAAGAAAGACAATATAAAAATTGGATTTTACGGCCCGCCAAATTCAGGAAAAACTTCGCTAGCTAATAGGATATGCAAAGACTGGACAGGTGAAGAAATAGGCGTGGTCAGCAAGATACCCCATGAAACCCGCCAAGTGCAGTTTAAAGAAAAAGTCGAGATAAAGTATAAGGGCAAGATGATGCTTTTTAAACTAATAGACACCCCCGGAATTGCAACTAAAATTGATTATGAAGACTTTTTAGCTTATGGAGTGAAGAAAAACGATGCAAAAAAGAGGGCTAAGGAAGCTACGCAGGGAATTATTGAATCTATCAGGTGGCTAGATGATATGGATGCTGTAGTGGTTGTGTTGGATGCTTCAGAAAATCCATATTCTCAGGTTAATATAACAATTATAGGCAATTTAATAGCCAGAAAGATTCCCTTACTTATTGTAGCAAATAAAATAGACTTGAAAAAGGCAGATGTGGAAAAAGTCGAATCGATATTTCCAGATTATGATGTTGTAGGAATCTCTGCTAAAGACGGACTGAATATGGATGAATTTTATGAATCTTTATTTAAACTTTCAAAAAAAGTTTAGGTTATCGAAATGAAACACAAAAAAATTAGAGGTTTGGGTCTGCATGTAATACCTTTTTCAGAAATAGAAAAATTAGGCATTTCTGAAAGAGTTAAGAAAATCCTTTCTCTTGTGCTTGGAAACAAGATAGTTATAATACAGGGCAGACTGCGTCCTGAAGAGGAAGCCAGGCTTATTGAAGATACAATGGCTTTAGTTGACCATCTAAAAACATTTAAGGGAATAGAATTGGCAGTAATAGAGCCGGATATGAGAGATAAGAACTTTGTTGTAAAAATTAGATATGGAATTGCAAAGAGGCTGGTTGGAGACAGCAATGTTCTGACTGTTATAGGCCCTAGCTCTGTTGTAAAAGAAATAAAAAGAGATCCGAAAAAAATTGAGGTATTTCTTAGTTGATAGATAGAACTGTGTTAGTTGCATGACATTTGTGCGCAGTTCTCCAGCGGATAACTGCCAAACCCAAGTTATCCAAGCCAGATAGTTATCCATAATAAAGATATAAATATTTATTAATAGAGTTATTTTAGTTTTATAATGCCTTATAAATGTGTTCACTGCTCTCAGTTGTATGAAGAAGGAGACCCTAATTTATTGGCCGGATGCGGGGATTGCAAGAGCAAGTTCTTCTTCTATATAAAAAGTGAAAAGCTGTTAGAGATAGAGAGAATTAAACTGCCAAGAGATTTTGAAATAAATCTTACAGCAAAAGAGAAAAAACAGATAGAAAGAGACGTCAGAGAGATTTCTGGATTAGACTCTGAGGAAAGCCCCGTATTTTTAGATTTTGAAAGTGTGAAAGTGCTTAAACCTGGAAAGTATCTCTTAGATCTACAGAAATTATTTTCTAGAGAGAAACCAAGAGTATATCAGCTTGAAGATGGAAAGTACATCGTCGAATTGACTACGCCGGTTCTTTGAACATGAGCTGTAAAGTAAACGCCCGGTAATTACTTTACAGCTCATTTGAACAATTAATTTATATATCTTGTTTTCTTGTTTATTGTATGAACGTGCAGAAAACATTAAATTCTATTGAAGTTGTTCCTGATAAAGAAACTAGAAATCGTCTTTTAGGAGAATTAAGAGAATTTTTAAAACTTTTAAAGAATGCCGCGCATTATGAAAAAATTTCTGCAGATTTTTTCGTTGGAGGGAGCTTTGCGAAAGGTACATTGATGAAAAAAGAAAAGTATGATATTGATATATTTGCGAGATTTGACTGGCGTTATCAGGATTTGACTTCTTTGCTGGCTATAATAGTAAAACGAGCGTGCGGCAAGAGAAAAGTTAAAATTGTCCGATTACACGGCAGCAGAGATTACTTTCAAATTTTTGTAAATAAAGAGATTCTTTTTGAAATTGTTCCTGTATTAAAAATCAAAAAGCCTAAAGAAGCAAGAAATGTGACTGATTTAAGCTATTTTCATGTAAGTTATGTAAAGAATAAGCTAAGGGGCAACTCGAAGATTCTTAAGGAGATTGCTGTTGCAAAGGCATTTTGCAAAGCTCAAGGAGTATATGGAGCAGAGAGTTATATAGGAGGATTTTCAGGCTATGCTTTAGAATGCCTGGTTATTCATTATAAGAGTTTTCTAAAAATGATAAAAAATTTATTAAAAGTTAAAGATAAGCTTATTATAGATCCTGCCAACCATTATAAAAATAAAAGTGAAGTTATGGTTAGTTTAAATGAAGGAAAACTGCAAGGCCCCATAATCCTGATAGATCCTACATGGAAGGAAAGAAATGTGCTTGCTGCTTTAAGCAAAGAAACTTTTCTTAAATTTCAAAAAAGTGCGCGAAATTTTCTAAGATTCCCTGGAGAAGAGTTCTTTACTCGGAAAGAAGTTGATATTCAGAAACTTAAGAAGGAAACTAAGGAGAAAAAAGCATCTTTAATAGAATTGATTGCTAGTACAAACCGCCAGCCAGGAGATATAGCAGGAACAAAATTAAAAAAATTTTCTAATTTTTTAATAGGCCAACTGCAACAATATTATGAAATTATAAGATGCGAGTTTATTTATGACGGCGAGCAGAGTGCGAGAGTTCTACTTATAATTAAAGAAAAAAATGGTATAAAGAAAATCGGGCCGCCTGTATCGCTAGAGAAGCATGCTAAGGCATTTCGTAGAAAATATGATAGAGTGTATGAAAAGAATGGAAGATTATGTGCGGATATCGCCGCGCAAGTTTCCGCAAAAAAATTTATTATTAAATTTATGCTTAAATATAAAGAAATTATAAAATCTATGCAAATAGAAAAACTAAAAGTTTTATAAATGATTAGTTCTAGATAGGTTTTCTATCATTCGCGTCAGAGATTCTGTAAAATAAGGAGATTTTAACCAGACTCCAATTTCTTCATCTGCATTTATGGGAGTAATTATAAGAAGTATCTCTTTTTTGTCTATGATAAAGAATCTTGCGTTAGAATCAACTTGTTTTATTTTTATGTTGTGTTTTGCACTAATTTTCTTTATCTTTTCATTATCCCCGCTTAATGCTACTTTTATACGCAAATTTCGTCTGTTGAATCTTTCTAAAGATGGAATAATTACTCTGCTTTTGTCCTCAAAATCTGCAAGAGAAGTAAATATAACAACTTCATTCTGTGCTTGCTCAAATAGATTTCTCAAGTGAGAGATTACATTTGCGCGCCCTTTCATTAATCCTGTAATTTCATGTGGGTTGATTGGAGAAATCCCGACTGTATGAAGATTTTCTAGCTCTTTATACTCTGGTGTTTCTTTCATGTTTGATAGTGTGTATATTTTATCCTGGGCTTCCTGAGATACATGAGTTTTCATTTTTTCAATTACGTCTGTCGGTTTTACAGATATATATTTTACTGGCTTGCCGATTTTTGTGATGGCGTATCCTCTTTTCTCTAATGACTCTAATACATCATATGTTCGACTTCTTGGAACTCCCGACATGTCTGCTATTTCTCTTGCTGAGGCAATTCCTTTTGAAAGCAAAGCTAGCCAAACCTTGGTTTCATAAATGTTTAGATCAAAGTATTCTTTAATCCTTTTTACAAGTTCTAGTTTTAGTATCATATAGTGACGAAAGAATATGGGTATTTAAACCTTTCTGTTTGTATTCATTATTAAGGAACGGCAAGATAAATTTATAAACTGATTTGTGAATGCATTTTTTCAATTAACGAGCGACTTATCGGTAATTAAAAAAATTATGGATACGCTTTACAAATAGAGTAAATTATAAAAGATATGCAACTAAAAGAGCAAGAAGGCAACCTGCAAAAATAAATGGCAGGGCCGGATAGAATTTTCCTTTTTTTGAATATAAAAAGAGAAGCGCGAGCGCTAAAGTTGCGCCTATAGAAACGAGCAGAGCATCGAACAGGCCCCATTGGCGCAGGACTGCGCCCGCGAGCAAAATTGGAAATACTACATCTCCTCCGCCCAAAATAGCGACATTTAATTTAATCTTTTTATCTTTGAGGTTTTTATTTTTTAGTTTTGAAATGAGCTCTTTTTCTTTGGGGCCGATATATGGAATGAAAAATCCTGAGAAAACTTTTAAATGTTGAATCTGATATTTTGCCATTTTTTGCATTATGCCAGAACTCCATACTGCGTGCATATCGTATATTGAAAAAACAACAAATAAAGCAATTGCGCTTGGAATGTTTAACAAAGGCACAAATACCGAGGCTAAACCTGGGTAAATTAGCAATTCAGAGAGATTATGAGCGATAATATTCCTCCTGTATATTTTTATGTATGAAAATATGGTTCCTATAATAAGTGATATTGTGAAAGCAATAGGAATTGCTATGAAAAATAGTGTTAAAGGCGTTTTGAGAATATCTATTTTATAAAGCGCTGCGTTTATTGAGATTGCTAAAGCAATAGAAATTACAACAAAAAACCATGCTTTAATAGCTGCTCTTGCATTAAAACGCATTAAAAAGAACATTGCCCCTACTCCAATTATAAGAGCGATGATAAAAGAGAATAAATTTATAGTTGGATCGTTTTTTGGAGGAGGGTTAAATCCTTCTGGAAGATTATATTCAGTTATATTTATTAAATTTCCTGTTTCATCTTTTACTTGTTTTACAGTCGGGGTATAGGCATGCAAGACTGCTATACCTATAAGTTGAGTCAAGAAAAACATAGAGAGTAGAATGATAATAATCTTGCGTGTGTGTTTCATGTTATTTTAATAATGCTGTGTTTTTAAGTTTAGCCTTTATAATCTTTATTTCAGCCTAATTGTCTCTAAATTTCTAGGAACAATTGTTTCTGTTCTGGTTAGTTTATATAAAGAAGAAGCAAGATCTAAGCATTTAGAAACTTCTCCGTGATTTATGATTATTTTTTTTGGTTTAGGAGTCATTCTACTTATATATTGCATCAACTCATTTCGACCGGAATGGGCGGATAGGCCGCTAAGAGTCTGAACTTCCATGTTTACTATAACTTTCTCATTATTATAATCTTTTCCTGCTATTACTTCTTTGCTTCCTTCTTGTATCTGTCTTCCTAAAGAACCAATGGCTTGGTAACAACCGAAAACAATTAGGTTGTTTGGATTGTTTGCTAAATTTCTGAAGTATTCTACAGAGGCTCCACCTACAAGCATTCCGGAAGTAGCAATTATTATACATGGGCCTCCTTCTAAAACCTCCTGGCGCTCTATTGAGCTTCCAACTCTTTTCAAAAGTTCAGAAGCAAAGGGATTATTATCCTGAAAGATTTGATTTCTAACTGAAGAACTAAGAAAATCTGGATAAGCTGTATGAATTGCAGTAATATCCCAAACCATTCCATCTATATAAACCGGCACATTGGGCAGCGCGCCTAGTCGAACAGCCTCTTCTACACGTAAAATTGTCTCTTGAGCATGTCCAAGACCCAGTTCTGGAATAAGGACCTTTCCATTTCGAGCTATTGTTCGATTAGCCATCTCTAGAAATTTATCTTCTGTTTCTTTACGCGGAGGCAGAATATCATCTTTTGAACCGTAGGTTGCTTCAATTGTCAAGGTCTCTATGCGCGGAAAATGGTTAACTGCCGGGTCTAACAATCTAGTTTTTCCATACTTAGTGTCTGCTCCATAAACAAAATTATGCAGGCCGTTTCCGATGTTAATATGCACTTGTGCTGAACCTAAAACATGGCCGGCATTATAAAGAGTTATTCTTATATCCTGGGCTATATCTGTAACAACCCCATAATCTAAAGAGATAGAATGCCTAACCATTTCTTTTATATCCTCTGCTTTGTATAAAGGAGAAGCTGCTTGTTTATAAGCAACTCCTACAAAATCTAGAGCTAGAAGAGCGGCTATATCTAGAGTAGGTTCAGTCATATACACTGGGCCCTTATATCCCATCTTGTATAAATAAGGTATAAGTCCGCAATGATCAATATGCGCATGAGACAATATTATTGCATCTATAGAATTAAGGTCTCCTATTTCCGGGACGTTTAAATAAGGAAATCTTTCTGGTCCATCTACAATTGCTGGATTTATACCGCAGTCCAATAAAATTTTTGAATTGTTAGTTTGGAGCAATAAACACGAACGCCCTACTTGTCTTCCACTGCCTAAATATGTAAGACGGACCCATAAATCCATCTTTTCTGGGTTCCACTCGTTATAAATCTTTTTTCCTATTTCATTCAAAAATTTTCTGCGGTATGTATTATTTGCGTAAAGAACGGAGCGAATTTTTTCTGTGATTTTGCTCGGAATTAAAGGACTGCGACGAACTGTTGTAGACCAATATGTTGCCCTTTTTATATCATTCAAAACAGAGCCTTGTTTGCCTATAACAAGCCCTGGCTTTTTTGCTTCGATTATAACTGTGCTCCTCTGAACATCAAAAATAATATTAGTAATGCCTGCATCTTCTGGAACTAAGGCTCTAATTGTTTTTTCTGTTTCCTCTTCTGGAAGAAGGATTGGTTTGTCTGCCCTAAGCTCAATACGCTTCTTTATAGTATCAACAATCTTTTTAATTTTTTCCTCTCCTGACTTGAAAAATTCTTTTTCATCTGTATATAGAACTATGTTTGCTCCTTCAAAAATTGCGTCTACAATTACTTTTGGTAATTCGTCTTTGATACTTTTTAAAATATCTGCCATTTATCTAAAAATTTTATTATTTATACTCAGCAATTATTTCTTCAGAAACTGCGTGCTTAATGCCCTCTTTCGTTATTGTGAATATATCTATTCCATTTCCCGAACCTATGTCTCTTTGTATGGATGATTTTAATGACTCCTTCGCTAGGTCTACTGCTTCTTTAATGGTCATTTCTTTTTTATACTGCCTCTCTAATAGCCCAAGTATATACGGCATTCCCGATGAAAAGTTTGCATCGTAATCTTTAACCTTAAACACGCTTCCTGCAGGCTCTATTGAATAAAGTTCAATTGAACCGTCTTCATTAATGCCTGCTAGTAAAGTTCCTACAATGTGGGGTATCATACTAGGCGTACGGATATTTCTGTAAAGAATCATTCCTAAAAGATGGGCTGCTTCCCTGACGGTAGGCCGTATTTTTGATCTAAGCTCTTTGATACGCAACTCTGCGGATATTACTTTTGCTGAGATAAAAGCGTCTGCAGCACCTCCTGTCCAAGAAAGCACTAAATATTTATTAATTTGCTGAACTTTCTGCTCTGTCTTACTCATAACTATGTTCCCCGCAGTAACTCTACGGTCACCTCCCATGATAACTCCGTCTTTACAGACTATTCCTACTAGACTTGTATTTGACTTAAGCATGTTTTGTTGTATATCTTGAGTATTCATGAGAATAAAGAACCTCTGGAAATATGATAATGTGGGTATTTAAATATTTTGCTGTATCTATTTTTCAATAAAAGATATCCCGTTCTGCTTTTTTATCTTTATAATGTTGTCTACAAAGCCTTCCATTTTCTGTTCGTGACTTACTATAATGAGCTGTTTTATTTTTATTTCATGAAGAATATTTCTCATTTTGTCCAACTGATTTTCAGAAAATCCTTCTGTTGGCTCATCTAGGATTATTATGTCTTGAGTCTGTATTTTACTGAATATAGAATTTATTGTCTGGTTTAATGCAAGGCGATATGCCAGGGCTACGGCAGTTCTCTCTCCTCCTGAAATAAAAGAATAGTCCATTTCCGATTCATTCTGTATCAGCAGAGGAGTAAACGTCTCGTCTAGTTGTATATTAAAAGAATCCCCGGCAAGCATGCAAAACCAATTGCTAAATCTTTTTGAAAACTCTCTTCTTATTTTTATCATTATATTCTGTTCTGTAACTGAGACTATGTTCATAAACTGATTTGACAACCAATCTGATAATTCTAAAATTCCAGTCAGCCTTCTTCTTAATGCTTCTTTTTCCTTTGTGCTTTCTTCTAAAAACTCTTTTTCTTTTTTAATTAATTCTATCTCTTTCTTGTATTCTGCTATTGATATATCTGCCTGTTTTTCTAGGTTGGCTGAGGATCTTAATTCTTCTTTTTTCAGCTTGTGCTGTAAATCAAAAGGAGATAATCTTAAAATATCCTCTTTAAGTTTATTCAGATGATGCATTAGCATGTCCACATCTTTCTCTCCAGATTCCTTAATCTTCATCAACTCAGCAAGTTTTTTCTTCGAATTGATGATGTGTTCTGACTTGGCTTTGTTAATTTCCAGATCAGACTTTTCTCTTTCGAGCTCTAAAACTCTTGGCTTTTCTTTTGAAATTATCTCATTCAATAAGACACTCTCTTTTTTCATTTCGCCTGCGCGTTTTGACAGCTCGGTGATTTCCTGTTCGCTTGAAATTAATATGTTGTGTTTGTAGCTATTTGAAACATTCTGCAAGCAGACAGGACAGACTTCCATCGTAAAAATAGACTCTTTTTTCCTAATTATGTTGTGCACTCTTTCGTCTATTTCTTTAGTCTGGCCCGTGAGATATGTTAGTTTTTGCTCGTGATTTGATAAAGAATTTTTTGTGTTCTTTAACTTATCACCTACTTCTATCAGAGCAGCATCCTCAACCTGCGCTGTTTCTTTAATGCTCTTATCCAAATCTAGAATTTCTTTTGTCAGCATATTAAACTGTTCTTTCTTAGATGATGCTATGACTCTAGTCTTATCTAATTCGTATTCCAGTTTCTCCTTCTCTTTTATTTTATTCTCTAAATTATGCAGACTTTCTTCCAAGGATTCCCTATTTTTTATAATTTTTTCTCTTTCTTCTAAGAGCATTTGAATTTTTCTCTCTATTTCTTGTGTATCTTTCTTTTTGGCTTCTATTCTTAGATAATCTTCCTCCAGCCCCTTTATCTCTCCTTGGAGGCTCTTTGATTCGTCTTTTAACTTAGATATGATAATAGAAGTGTTGCTTCTAATATTTTTGTATTTGTCAATTCCGAAAATGTGGCGTATAATATTTAACCTCATTTCAGGGTCGTCTAATACGATATTCTTCATCTGTTCTTGAGGAGTATATACTGTGTAGCGATAGAGAAGATTATTTTTCTTTAAAAATTCCACAGGATAATTTAAGATTTTCAAGATAAGCAGCTTTAACTCTGTGGTAGAGTACTCTTTTTTAACTCCATCTATGGTAATAGCAGAATATTCGCTGGTGATGCTCTTGCTGCTCCGCTTCATTTTTCTCTCTATTGTAATAGTTTTTCCATCTATTTCTATATCCAAATTTACCTCTCCAGTGCTCTCCTCATTTCTGAGCAAGGCGGCGCCAGGCTGGCCTGGCTGCAGACCAAATAGCGCATATTCTATTGCTAATAATACAGAGGTCTTTCCAGAGCCTATATCTCCAGATAGCAAAAGAGAGCCGTCTGGAAATTCTACTGCAAAATCTTCATAGCTTCTAATATTTTTAAGCGAAAGTCTTTTTAGTTTCATGCAAATAATATTTTTTTTGCTTCTGTGTAAACTCGATCCTCGAAAATAGAAATCTTCTCATCTTCTATCTGCTGAATAGACAGAGTGTTAAATAGGGGGTGTATAAATTGGGTAAATTTATTTTGATTTTTATTGGCCATTATATTTATTATTTCCTGCTCCAGACTGTTTGCGTCGATTGCCTCTATCTGCTGATCTGCCTCTGCTTGGTACAGCCGGCTGGTGCTCTTCAGAAAAGTATATGCTCCTTTTTTCTTTATCCGCGCTTCTATTGCTGAGAAATCTATGTTCGAAACCTCTCCCTGCTCTAATATGCCTGATATTTTTAATATTATTATTTTATCATTTATGTTCTCCTGCTCAATTACTGATATTATATCCTCTGTTGCTTTAAAAGCATTTTTTATTTCTACATTGATAATTTGAATTTTTTTTATTTTTAGCTCTTCTCTTCTTATTTTTCCATTGTCGAATATGTAAAATGAGCCTCCCTGTAATTCTTCTAATTCCTGAATATTATTTGGAAAGGTTGGGCCAGAGTATACTTTTCCATTCTTGCTGTAATTTATATGGAGATGAGACAGTGCAAGATATTCTACAGTTGGCAATTTTTTATCTTCTACTGCTTCAATTGGAAGAGTTCCTACTGCATCTCTAATTGCTGTATGAAGCATTAGGATTCTAAAAAATCCCGGTGCTTCATCTAATTTAATGCGTGTAATTTCCTGAACTTCGAGGCCAGATTTTTTGCCTGGATAACCGTACAAGACTACATTTTTATAAATAGTCGGCTGCAGGAGAATACTACCCTGGTGCTCTGTGTACAGGGCGACATTTTTGCAGAATCCGGCTTTCTCTAGAACTTCTAAAAATGTTCTGCCAGAAGCAGAAAAATCATGGCTGCCTGCTATTAAGAATACTGGAATATTACTTTCTTTTAGCTTTCGAAATTCAGAAAATGCCTCTTTTATAATTTCTATTGGAGGATATGCTGTGTCAAAAAGATCTCCTGTTATAATCAAAAAATCTACCTTTTCTTTGATTGAATAATCTATGGCTTTTTGAAAGCTCTTGAGATTTAGGTCGCGTAATTCTGGCTGCGACCAACCTCCCAAATGACAGTCTCCGATATGTGCAAATTTCATAAAGAAGCGAGTGAAAAATTGTTATTTATAGATTGTTGTTCAGGACTAAGGGGAAGGACAAGTTATTTTTTTAGTGGTAATAGCCTTATTGCAGGCTACTAGATTACCCTTCTCATCTAAAATTGCTGGCTGGACTTCTAAAATATAATCGCCAGAGAAATCTTCGTTTCCATCATATTTTATAGGTAAAGTATCTTTTTGCGGCGCCAGTTTTGAGGTGCCTGTTGAAAAATAAAGATTAGCATTATCATTAATCTGTTTTATTATTTTTTCACCTTCTTTGGTAATCCTGACATATGCTGCGTCTATATTGAACAGGCCCGTGTTTGTATATGTGAGAAATATTTTGTCTCCTTTGCAAGTGTATTCCTTTATTCGTAGATGTATATCTTCCTGACATTCTGGAGAGTCTTTAGGAACATAAGTTTTGATATATTGATATACTAAAACACTTAAACCCAAAGCGATAGCTATTAAAAGAACGTAGCTTACTAATTCACTAATGCCTTTCTTATTGGACTGTAATGGTTTTCTCTTTTCCATTTTCTTTTTTTACTATTACGAAAATGTTATATCCTTCAAGAAGATGAAATTTGTTATTGAATTCGCCGCTTAATTGAATATTGTCGTTTTGAGAAGTTATAGATATCCCTTGTGGAATATTTTCTCCTTTTTTGTAATATAAATGCTGCATATTTCCTATTTTTCCGAAAAGCAGAAGAATTTCTTTATCAGGATTTGAGAGAGCATAATTTTCTATAATTAGTTTTATTCTAGAATTAAGATTTGAATTAATATTTTGCGTGAGACTAAAGTCTATACCTTGAGCAATTTCATATTTTATTTCTTTTGCTAATAAATAAACCTTCTTTTCTTCTTTATTTGCTTTGGCTTGTATTCTCGTTGCTCCGACGCTTATTAATATGATAACTATTATGAGTGAAGCGATGAGGAAAATCTGGGCTCTTTTATTCATGTATAAATTAAAGAAGTTTAGTTTTTATATTTTCGTGTAGACGGGGAGATTGCTCGGTTTTAGCATGGGCGCGGCCTTTTCCTCCTTCTCCGCTCTGCTTACCTGCAAGCACCGCGCTTCCTGATTAGGGCTGCTCCGATCAAGGCCTGACCCGGTTCACAAGAGCGCGATCGAACAGGACAGGGCATCAATGTTGGCGAAAAGACGCACATGCCTCTGCCTCACGCACTCCTTTAAGCCCACCTTAAGTCCGTTGGTGTTCAGCGTAGGACTAGCACGCCGGCTCGTCTACAAACAAAGAGAAATAAATGAATTTATAAGGTTATCGGAGAAGACATTTTTTTTCTGTTTTTGATAACGTCTTCAATTGAAATTTCTGAATTTGGAAGTGTATCCTGAGCAAGATGGTTTTTAATTTTAATTGTATCATTGTGAATAAAAGAAGAAAGGGGGGGCCCTTGAGAATAATTTAATACGAGAATCATCAACAAAACGCAAAGAAGAAAAACTAGAAAAACTCCTGTTCCAATTAAAATAAAGGCCGGCTCCATATTGATTTAGAAAACTCAGGCTATTTAAGATTTGCTGTGATGATAAAAAAACGATGCGCCACCTCTGCCTTTAGACATGGTTGAATGGGCGCTCATTTTTTTGAGCTCAGAAATGCAGCGCCCTAGAGGGCGCGGTTTTCGTCAAGTTCCTTAACATAATTACATTTTCTCTAAGTAAGACATATTTAACAAATAAAAAGAGTTGCATAATACTTGCGCAACTGCTTTGACTAAAGAGCCCCTGAATCTTTCTTGTGATGATCCGAGAACCTTTTCATTGTGATAAAACTGATTAAAAGTCTGCGCTAAATGAAAAGCGTAGTTAGCTATAATGTTTGGGGAGAGAGAATTATATGCTTGAAATACTGCGCTTGGAAAATTAGAAAGTTGCAAAAGAATTTCTTTTTCCTTATCGTGGATTGGTGAATTAATTGAGATATTCGAATTTCTTTTTAAATTAGAAATTATACTTTTTGCGCGAGAATATGTATAAAGCAAGTATGGTCCTGTATCTCCATCAAAACGCAGCGACTCTCGAGGTTTGAAAGTTAGGCCTTTAATTCTTTCTACTTTAAGAAAATAGTATCTTAAAGCTGCAAGGGTAATTGTTTGCGCGCGTTTGTTTTTTTCTGTTTTTGAAATTTTTTTATGCCTGCTACTTATTTCTTCTGCTGCGAGAAATTTCATTTCCTCTATTAGGTCGTCTGTATCTACTACTTTCCCTTCCCTAGACTTCATTCTTCCTGACTCTAAATTAACCATTCCATAATCTAAATGGATACTTTTTGCCTCCCTTTGATATCCTAGTTTATTGAGAACTGAAGACAATACTTTAAAATGATGGCGCTGTTCTGTGGCGCTAATAATAATTGATTTATCAAAATGAAATTCTTTATATTTTAGAAGAGCAAGATATACATCTTGAGTTATATAAATTGAAGTTCCATCTGAGCGTAAAAGAATTTTCTCTCCGAGTCCTTCTTCTGATAGATCTATATAAAGAGCCCCATCTGGTTTTCTTTTAACTACTCCTTTTTTTATTCCTTCCTCAATGATTTCTTTTCCTTTGTTGTATATCTTGGATTCATAATAGTTTTTTTCTATGTTTAAACCGAATAATTTATAGGTTTGTTTAAATCCTTGAACTGCCCAAGAATTCATTTTTTTCCATAGCAAGAGTATCTTTTTGTCCCCTTTTTCCCATCTTTTTAGATATTCCTGCGCGATAACCTCAAGCTTAGAATCTTTTTTAAATTCCTCTGAAAAACGAACATAGAAATCTCCTACAAAATGATCTGGTTTTTTCTTCGATTTTTCTGGATTGGTCTTGTTTCCGAATAAATCATAGGCAACCATAGATTTACAAATGTGAACTCCCCTATCATTGTATAAATTTACAAAGTGCACCTCGTTGCCCATAAAAGAAAGAATATTTGAAATTGCCTGCCCTAATATTATATTACGAGCATGGCCTATATGAAGAGGTTTATTTGTGTTTGGGCTTAGAAATTCAATAACTACTTTTTCTTTTAGACTGCCAGAGCCGTATGCGCCTTTTTCCTTAAGTATTTTCTCAAGAATTTCCTTGGCTAAAGCATTTCTATTGATAAAGAAGTTTATATATGGTCCATTTGATTCAATCCTCTCGAAATATCTGCTTTTTAGAGTTCTTGAGATATCTTTAGAAATATCTGATGGACTTTTTTTAAGCTCTTTAGATAAATTAAAACAAGGAAAAGCATAGTCTCCTAGAGATGGTGTTGGGGGAGTTTCTATATGCAAAAGAATGTCTTCTTTTTTTAAAGAAAGTTGTTTCGCTAATAATTCAGCAGCTTTTTCCTTCATAGATGAATAATAGATAATGGATTAATAAAAGTATCTTTGTGTTCAGCTATGTAGAAAGTAAATTTCAATATCAAAACGTCAGGAATCGAAGATTCCTGAGCGCACCCAAGAACACTAAGTTCTTGGTGAAACGATGTGCCACCTCGGCTTAAACCTCGGGGACTCTTGTCCTCGATGGCAGTCAAGAACTTCCAATTCTTGATGAGGCGAGGTTTGTGACAGGCGCTCGTGTTTTGGATGCTCAGAAATGCAGCGCCCTAAGGGGCGCGGTTTTCACCGCATTTCTGACATCACCTAGAAGTTTAGTGTTTTCTTTTTTGCACAAAAACTGTGGTTTTTTAGGCTAAAAAGAAATGCGGTTTCTATAATTTTTCTATCTTCTTTTTAAATAGGTAAATGCTCCGCCTGCTCCAATAATAAATAATACTCCTCCAATCCAGCTAGATGAGGTCTGATTTAAATCGCCAATTACATTTCCAGTTAGACTAGAAGATAAAAAAAATATGCTTGCAATAAATGCTCCTACTGTAATAGTAAGAATCACACTGTGTTCAAGAGATTTATTTTTTTCCAGATTACTAATTTTTCCAATACTGGGGGTATTTGCTCTTACTTCCTTATTTTCATTTTCTGTCTTTCTAGTCATTGCTTCTATTCCTGCTGTATGATAAATACTGTTTGTAAGTTTTTAAACCTTTTCTTTATAGAGGTATTGCGTACAAATTAATCAAGCTATGAAAACTTGACGCTCCTTCTTTGTGTTTAGTTTAACTTGTGTCCGCAATCGGCGCAAAATTTCTGTTCGTTAAGTATTCCTTGAGAGCACCCATTACATTGTCCTTCAATGGGGCAGTGCTGGCATTTAGGCAGGTCTTTTTTTCTTTCTATGAATGCTTTATATCCTGGTCTTCCGCCTGAGACTAATTTTGAATATGCTTCTTGGATAGAGCTTGAATCCTGCCACTTTCTTAAGTCAATGCAGCTTCCCATTTTGTCGAATATTTTTATATAAGCTATATAATTAAAAAGTACTTTTTTATAAATATTGCTGTGTTATTTAAAAGTAAATAACCTTTTTGAAAAATCTTGTCTTGGGATAAGCCTCTAGGGGGGATTGAACCCCCGACCCCGAGTTTTTTCGATTTCTTGAGATTGACAATCTGCTTGAAAATTATTTCAAAGCTTACGAAACTCGTACTCTAACCAACTGAGCTATAGAGGCACGTTAGAAAAACCTTTATGAGTATTATAAATGTTTCAATTGTTAAGGCTATGTTGAGAGCAGGCTTTGAAGATAAATTTAGCAAGATTTACAGAAGATATTATTGAAAGAGTATATAAACAAATATCTCTCTTATTTTATATGAAAAAAATATTACCACTTTCAATTGCAATTGTCCTTATTGTTATTGTAATGTTTTTTATAGTTATTCAAGATAATTTAGTAAAAAAGGAAGATAGAGAAGACAAAAAAATCCCTGCCGTTGAAATAGAAGGGGCGGGGAGCAATTATGTAATTTTTACTCAGGAGAATTATGAAAAAGCCTTGGCTGATAATAAAACTATTGTTTTATATTTTTATGCTAATTGGTGCCCTATTTGTAAAAATGAACAGACAGAAATTGCTGAAGCATTTGATGAACTTAAAAATTTAAATATTGTTGGATTTAGGGTAAATTATAAAGATAGTGAAACGGAAAAAGAAGAAGAGGCGCTGGCTAAAGAATTTGGGGTTTCGTATCAACATACTAAAATAATTATAAAGGATGGAAAACAAGTATTGAAGTCTCCAGACAGCTGGAGCAAAGAAAGATATTTGGAACAATTACAAAATTCATGAAAAATCGAAAAGAGCATAGATATGATTGGAATATTTTTTTAAGCAGTGTGTTTTTTGTTCTGGGTTTTTCAATTATATTCTCCTTGATCGGGGTTTTATTGGAGACTGTGTTGAGTAATGTTTCGTATACTGTCCAAGAATGGCTGGGAAGAGTAGGAGGAGTTGTTATTATTTTATTTGGGCTTTTTCTATTAGGCTTGATAACCCCTTCTTTTTTGCAAAGAGAGCATAAAATTCTTGTGAAAAAAAGATTTGGATCTCAATATGCAACTTCTTTTGTTTTTGGGGCTGCGTTTGCTGTTGGATGGACTCCTTGTGTGAGTGCTGCTCTTGGAGCAATTCTTGCTCTAGCTGCAACGAATGCTTCTAGTGCTTTTATTTTGCTAATGGCGTATACTCTTGGCCTGGGAATTCCTTTCCTTTTTGTAGGACTATTTACAACACAGGCTCAAGCAATAATTCTACGTGCTGGAAAGTGGCTAAAATATTTCCAATATTTTTTTGGAGTTGTTCTTATAATTTTAGGGATATTAGTTTTTACGCAACAACTAAATAGAGTTGCAAATCTTGAATTTGTAAGTGAATTTTTGACGAATCTGGGATTGGGAACTAGTTTGGGCGGAACTATTGGCTCTTTAAATCTGGTTAATATAGGAATTGCATTTTTTGCTGGGTTGATATCTTTCCTTAGCCCGTGTGTTTTGCCGATTATTCCTGGGTTTCTTTCGTATCTTGCTTCGACAAGCATTAATAAAGATGAAAATTAAAAAAAATATTTTTGTTTTACTTTTTGCAGTATTAGCTATTATTGCGACAATTTTTTTTCTTGAGAAAATGAATGGTCCTCCTGAGCAGAAAATAAATAAAGAACTAATTGCTGGGACGGATTTCTCTTCTCCGAGGGTTGTAGAAAAAGCAAGAGAGTATCCCAGAGCAATTGAGCTTGTGAATCCAAGCGGATATCTTAATGTGAAAAATATTACTATTTCTGAAAATATTGGGAAAAATATTGTTTTAGTTGATTTTTGGACATACAGCTGTATTAATTGCCAGAGAACTATACCTTATCTTAACCAATGGTATGAAAAATACAGAGACAGGGGGCTGGTCATCATTGGGGTGCATACTCCTGAATTTGAATTTGAAAGAGAGAGAGATAATGTAGCAAAAGCGATTGAAAAATACTACATTAAATATCCTGTTGTCCAAGATAATGAACGGGCGACATGGTATGCATATAAAAATCGATTTTGGCCAAGAAAGTATCTTATTGATATCGACGGATTTATTATTTATGATCACATTGGCGAAGGAGGGTATGAAGAAACAGAACGCAAAATACAGGAATTGCTAAAAGAACGAGTTGAGATTCTTGGCCTGAATGTATCTATAGAAGAGCAAATAAAGAAAGAGGACATTTCTGTCATCCCTAGCGAAATTACTCCAGAGATTTACTTTGGTTACAAATATAATAGAAACCAAATTGGCAATAAGGAAGGATGGCAAAATGACAATGCAGTAATTTATTCCCTTCCATCTAATTTAGAGAAAAATAAATTCTATCTTTATGGCAAGTGGAAAAATAACCCAGACCATATGGCGCTAGAAGAGGAAAATGGAAAAATCTTGCTTAAATATTTAGCAAAAGAAGTTCATTTTGTGGCTGGAGCCAAAACTTCGACGGAAATAGAAGTGTTTATCGACGGAGATAATTTAAATAATATAACAATTGAGAATTATGGGCTGTATACTATTCTTAATGATTCTTCCTATAAAGAGAGAGTTGTTGAGCTGAGAACGACTTCTGGCTTGCAAGCCTATACTTTTACTTTTGGATAAATTTATAAACTAATAAGTTTTAAAGTTTTCATGGTAGAAGCAGTTATTAATTACTGGGCTGTAATAGTTGCTGCGCTTGTTTCTATGATTTTAGGAATGCTATGGTATTCTCCAGGTATGTTTGGTAATGTATGGATGCGTTTGAGCAAACTTAGCAAAAAGGATATAGATGCTGAAAAATCTAAAGGAATGGGCGGGCGTTATTTTCTTGGATTTGTAGGTGCATTTATAATGAGTTTTGTACTTGCACATTTTGTGGATTATGCTGAAGCAACAACTTTCTCCGGGGGACTTCAGGCAGGAGGATGGATTTGGCTGGGATTTATAGCGACAACAATGCTTGGAATGGTTTTATGGGAAGGCAAATCTTGGAAACTTTATTGTATAAATTCAGGATACTATCTTGTTTCTCTGTTGATAAATGGCGGAATTCTTGCAGTTTGGTAGGATTGACTTAAGGTTTAAGTTCTTATTTAATTTATTTAATCGCTCGGGCTAAGCGAAGGAATTTCGTCTAATTAATATAGCCCAAGAAATGTCCTGCAGAATTTTTGTTTTGCTATTTTCAGTACGCGTTTTCCTTTACGTGTCAAATTATAAATAATTATTTTTCCTCTTTTCTTCTCTTTAATGAGCCCTGCCTGATTTAAAGATTTGAGCGCTGGATAAATGGTTCCGGGACTGGGGCGGTCTCCTTTTCTTCTTTCTAATTCAGATGAGATCTCCTGTCCATGCATTTCTTTCTTAGAAAGAAGAAAAAGAATTAAAAAAGAAAGCATGCCCCGCATATCACAACAGTCTTCTTCTTTTTTTGGTTTCATCATTGAATTATTGGGTAACCGATATATTTAAATACTTGCTTCTATCTTATATCGGATGACCGATAATATAAAACTGAAAAGTTATATGAAAGGAGGTGCTGAATATGGAAGCATATTGTAATTCCGGCTGCGGTTTAATTGGTAATGAATCTAGACATTTTTTAACTAGAGCTGAAAGAATTGAGATATTAAAAGAATATAAAGAAAATCTAGACAAAGAAACAAAGGCAGTGGCCGAAAGAATATCTGAATTAGAAAAAAGCAAATAGTGCCTAGATCAAAATCGCAACTTATTTAACCTTGTTTTTAATTGATTTTTTATGAAACCAGCTTATCTTTGGGCGGTTGCTTTTTTAGGAATAATTGTTTTTTTAATTATTATAATTGGTTTGCTGTTTTTTGTCGCGAGGAATGCGGAATTAAGTCCGGATATCGCGTCTGTATCTGCTCTAGAATCCTGTAAATCCCTCTTATATTCAGGGGAAAATGCGATTAATATAGTTTTTTTTGGTGAAAAAAATAATGTTGAAAAATACAAGAATTATATGCTTTCAGTCAGACCGTTTAATGAAAATAAAGAATCTTTTAATTTTTATTATATTGATTCGTATATTCCAAAGTGTGAGAGATATAGGGATGTTGCCCTATTCTGCCATTCTTTAGAACTAATTAAGAAAGCAGCTTCCTGCCCTAATGATTTTATTTTTGTATTGGGAAGAGATGAAAACAAAATCCGAAGCTCTTCATATGAAAATGTAATGAGCATTAATATTATGCATCCCTTAAGTGTAATGGCACATGAATTTGGCCATGCTTTTGTATCTTTAGATGAAGAGTACGTGCCTGCGCAAATATCTAAAAATTCTCCAAACTGCAAAGAGAAATGCTCCTCCTTTGAATCTGAAGACAAGTGTTTTGAAGGATGTTCAAAGAATGATTATTATCGTTCTATAGATAGAGGAATTATGAGAACACTATCTTCTAATGAATATGGAAAGTGGAATGAAAAGATAATATTAGATAAATTACCAAAGAGTAAAATACTCGGGGGGGTTACTGGGAATGTTGTTGGAATAACAGACTGCTCTAAACAACAGTATTATTTAATTGTGGGGAATTATAAAAATAGAAGAATAGAAATAAAAGAAAGAAGTATGGAAAGAGGGTGTGTGGGAGGAAACGGCGCGGGGGGAATTTCTTATTTTTTAATTGATGGAGAAGATAATGAAATTGGGGCCCCAGGAAAATTTAATCCGTCTTTGATTTATACTGATGCTCCGTCTATCGGAGGAGCTGAACTGGAGATTAATGGCGAAGTTTTTGAAAATGAAGGGAAATTTACTTTGACTCTTCCTATTCTACGACAAGCTATGTACCTTTCGATTAAAGATGACGAATATAATTTAGCAAATATATTTTTACAAGATATAGGAGCAAGAGCGTGTAAAATAAAATGAATAAAACAGGACTTTCAAGCATAGTAACGATGGTTGGAATAATTCTAATTGGAGTTATAGCTATCGGAATTTTAACTGCCTTTATCATAACTTTTGTTAAATCTCCCAAGCTTGCGCCGGCGTTCGACTGTGTTGAATGGAAAGCGGATCCTCCTTTAAACATTCAATCTGCTTGTTTTGATAATAGGATGCAGAAAACGAAGGTTAATATATTAAGAAATGGGGAGCCTATTCCTTTAGATAAAATTGAATTTGTCTTTCATAAATATAATGGCGCTGAAAAATGGGGATGTGGGGAGGGATGCGGGGAATGTATTATACAAGAGCTTAATAGCCAAAAAGTTTATTATTTTGACAGCCTAAAGGGTAACTTTAAGGTTGATTTAAATATAGGCTCTTGTATTGTTGATAGTGAAGAGATAAAAGAATGCTAAGGAAATATTTATATAGTTGAAAAATTCTGTGTTATAATGAAAGAAAAAGAGATGATCAAAAATCTTTCTGTTTGTTTATTTGTATTTGTGCTATTCATGAGTTTTTTCCAAATTGTTCCGGCCGAAGAGGAAGAGAATAATGTGGGTGGTGCATATGGCGAGCAAGTGAATGATGAAGAGAATACTGAGGATAGATTAGATGATGTGGATGATGAAGAGTTTGCGAATGCTGAA
>CAZOCP010000001.1:0-70822 GCA_964578345.1 Candidatus Woesearchaeota archaeon | reverse complement strand
GAATACTGAGGATAGATTAGATGATGTGGATGATGAAGAGTTTGCGAATGCTGAAGATGATGTGGATGATGAAGAGTTTGCGAATGCTGAATTAAGCGCGGGTGCGGGAATCACGCCAGACAGCTCATTTTACTTTGTAGAGGATAAAATCTTGAGTAGTTTCAGAAGCGACTTAAAAAATAGAGAGAAAAAGATAGCTGAAATTGAAGAGATGATAAACGAAGGAAAGAAAGAAGAAGCGAGAACTGCACTTGAGAGATATATTAAATATGCGAAAGAGGCTGAAGAAGGGATAGATCCTGATAAAAGCAACGAAGCAAGAAGGAGTGCGGCGGCCATAAAAAAAACAATTAAGAAAATAGAAAATGAGTTTTCGGAAGAAGAAAAAAAAGAGTTTATAGAGTCTGTTAATGAACAAGAAAGCAAAATAAGCGTCGCTGCTGAAATTTCTAAAAAAATTAAAGATTTATGTGAGACTTTGTCGGAAGTTGACCCTAAACAATATGCTGAAGTGTGCAAGACAAATGAAGATGCGCCGAAATGGCATAGAGAGCTAGATAAAAAATTGACAGAAGAGCAGAAAAAAGAAGCGCGTGAATTTGAAAAGATTATGATGCAATGCATGCAGACGCAAGGACGTGAGTGCCGCTGCGAGGATATTAGTATCGATCCGTTCGCTGAAAAATGCTCTCTTATTGCTCCTTTAGCAACTAAGTGTGATGAAGGGGATGAAGAGGCATGTGAGATTATGAATGAAGCAACCCAAAACATGGAAGAGTTACTACCTCCTCATTTGCAAGATGTGCTCTTTATTACAGAAGAAAAAATCAGGGGAGAGCAATTCGATCACTTTATGCCTTCTGAATGTAAAAGAGCTGGTACAAAGAATCCGCAAGACTGTATGATGTTGATGTTTAAGGAAAATGCGCCAGAGGAGTGCGTTAAAGCTTTTGAAGAAAATAAGATTAGTATAAAAAACGAGAAAGATGCTAGACTTAAGTGTGAAGAAATTATGTTTAAAGAAAATGCGCCAGAAGAATGTATTGAAGCTGGAATTAAAAACCCAAAAGAATGTGGAACTTATATGTGTGAAAACAATCTGCCTGAAGAATGCAAAGCTGCTGGCTTGAGCTGTGAGCAACCTCATAAAGTTTTCCGCAAATGCGATGAGATTATGAGATCACAAGGACCTCGTGATCGTGGGGGGCAAGGGCAAGGATTTGCTTTAGGTAGAAATTGTGTTAATATTCAAGAAAAAGATGAAAAGTTAAAGTGTTTTGAAGAAGCTTTCAATCGGGTTCAACAAGGTGGCTTTCCTGGTAGAGGGCCTGAACACTTTGACGGGGACTTTGAAGGTAGGGGTGGAGGGGGCAGGGGGTCTGGCTTCCCCGAAGAGTGTAGAAATGCAGGTATTGATGGACGAAATTCTGATGATGGAGAGCGATGTAGAAAAATGATGATTGGTATGAGTGAAGAAAGGCGCCAGAAAACTAGAGACTTTCAGGAGAACTTTGCACGAGAGTGCAGAGCAAAGGGAGGAGCATGGGATTGTAGTTTTAGTGATATTGATTCTTCTAATCCATGTAGATGTTATGTTGAAGAAAGAAAAGACTTTAGAGAATTTGGGCCGCCACCAGAAGGCTTTAGACCTCCTGAGAATTTTAGACCTCCTGAAGGACAGTTCCCACAACCACCAGAAGGCTTTAGACCTCCAGAAGGAATACCTGCTCCGCCTCAAGATTTTGGGCAAAATCCTCCGCCACAACAAGGTCCAGAAACTAGCGTCGGAGCAACTGGAACAACGGCAGGAACTTCGACAGAAGCAACTCAAAGTAGCTCTCCGGAAACAACAAATAGCGGAAGTAGTATAACTGGCGGAGCTATAAGTATTGATAATTCTTTCCTAGATTATTATTGGAAATAGTAAACAGGAAGAAACTATGTTTTTGTCTATATAGGAAACATCTGAAAAATATAAAGGTATCTTCTTATAGCTAATTATGGAAAACAAAGAAATAATAGAATTGAGAACTGATGTTAATAATTTGAAAGAAATAGTTGAAAAAGTGGCAATTTTAATGAACAGAAAATTGATAAGAGAATTATATCAAGAAGCTAAAAACATAGAATCTGGAGAATTTTTAACTGAAGAAGAGTTTGAAAGAAAACACAAGGTTAAAATTCATTAACGTCTTCTGAATATCCCTTCCTTATATGGTTGTCGCATTCATCTTTATGTTTTACAGATAAAGCCAGATTTCTTTTGTATTTTCTTGTACTATGAAAAACACTCTAAAAACTTCTGTCTTGAACTCTCATAATGCAGATGATTTGATAAATTTTACAATCATAAATAAGGGTTTATCTTTAGCAGGGCTAATATCTATTTTGTATATTTTCTTCACTCTTTTTACCACATCGTCAATAGTATTAAGATTCTTTCTCGCTCTTAAAAAATCCCGCAACGAAGACTCGTCTGATAAAAAGGCGACTTCTATACCAAAAACTTCTTTGATAAAATTAATACTTTGAGAATGGACCTTAGATATATTGTTTTGTCTAGCAAAGTAGATTTTTCTGCCTTTAAGGTCTTTTCCGATATATCTCCCATGTTTAGGCTTGCCCTCCTTTTTCATTTTGACATGCCCTAAGAAACAATGATTTCGTGTTTCTGCTCTGGGCTGGAATTTTTAGTTAATTTCCAGTCTAATTTTATTAGTTCTTTTACAGCAGGATTTTCTATGTTTATTTTGTATAAATCAGACTTTCCCACTCTTCTTGTTTTTATAACAATGTTATTCTTCTCCAATCTATGCCAAAGGCTTTGTAAAGTAGAATAGCTAACTCCTGAATTTTTAGCTATTTCTGTCAAAGGATAGTCAAAATCAGCAAATGTTACGAGAAAATCCAAGACTTTTATAATTGGGCTATTTCCGAATACTTCTATAAACACGCTGTTATTATCTAACCCATTTTTGTTGCTCATGGTATATATACAAAATTCTTATTTATAAATGTTTCTATTAATGTTATTATATCTCAGACTTAGAAACATTTAAATATTTGTAAATTATCTTGTTCTATGGATTTAAAAGAGGAAGTGATAAAAGCAAGATTACTCTATCACCTAAGAAAAAAGAAAGTTATTGGTGGAGTTCATACGCATTTTGATACTTTAAAGAGAGGCTTTCCAAAGCATCTAGGAAAAGAAGTTGAAAAAATAGCTAGAGAGTTAATTAAGGAAGGTTGGCTAATAACAAAACCAACTAATTACGGCTTACAAGTCTCTCTCAATAAAGAAAAGCTAGAAGATATAGAGTCTTTTGTTGCCCGAGTTCTTGGTTTTAACTTCTAAAACGATATCGTTATTTTCGCTTAATCTTACGAGCTAAACGAAGTTGAGGAACAATTTTATCTTAGAACAATCCGAGACTTGCAATAAATTCTGATTTTTACGCAAAAAACTTATCTGGAAGATAAGAAGAATTTATCGTTTAGTAGGGATTAGGCGGTCCGAAAGACGCGAGAGTGAACTAAGAACCTTCGCGAGATGACTTCTGCATGCACTCTTTTCTGGAGCGTAATTACCGAGCTTCTGGAAATTTGTTAGGGTGGGAACAAACATTAGAGAAATTGGTGGTTTTCGTGAGCCGCCGCCTTTTTTGCTTCTTTTTTAGAAAAAAAGAAGATTATTTTAATCTCTGAATTATAGACCTACTTCACGAAGAAATTTGTCCAGCTCTTCATAACTCTCTTTCATATTGAATAAACGTTTTGCAAAGTATCCTTCAAAATAACAAGGAGTCTGCATACCTTTTTTAGAGTAAAATGGTAAAGTTGTATCAAACTTCAAAAAGGTACTATCCTCTATGAATTCTATAGGCCATCTTGGAAATAGAGAGATAATACTCTCATCTTTTTCTCTATAAAAGTATCCATTTTCTCTATAAACAAATTCGGTACAGTTATAGGGTTCAGTTTTAAATCTGCCTCTGGCCCATCTCCAACCACTATGCTTTACTAAATAGACTTTTCCGGTATCAAGCCACATATCACCCCTTCTACCAGAACCGATACAGTTTGGGTACTCAGTCGGCATTCTTATAACTTCCAAAGAAATGCGCTTCTTACTATCTTGAGTATTTATTTGTCCTTGTTTATTTATCATTGAAAAATAGAAACATGAGTCATTTTATACTATTGGTTCAATAACTATTTACCCTATAGGATAAAAAATACAAAGAGTTATATAGTCAAATAAACACCTGATAGTGTGCCAATATCCGTAACTTTGCCTTTACTTGAAGATAAGCCTTCATCGCTCAAAGACGTAGTGTTTACCATTTTAACAACTAAATTCCCCCTATCTTTAACAGAAATAACACATATTCTAAAAAGGAATTATCATCAATCTCCAAGTTTTCAGTCTGTAAGAAAAGCTGTTTTGGGACTTTTAGCTTCAAAAGTCCTAATTAAAGAGAGTAAGAAATTCTCAATAAATAAAGACTGGATTCTCAACGTTATGAAATTTGGAAGCTTGCTCCATAGACAATATTTTGCCGAAGCAGGCAATAAAACAAATACAAGGGTCGAGTTATCTCAAAATGTGGCCATATATACGTTTTCTAGTTTAGTTGATTTAGATGCGGTTTGGAATACCATTATAGAAGGTAATTTTGCCGATAATTCTTCGCAACCTAAAAAGATTATATTCCAAGCTACTCATTTCTGGTTCGTTTTAGCTACTCTTGCACAAGAAACCGAATTGATTAAGAATATGATAAAAAAGGGCATATCATTATACTATGTCTGTTTTGGAAAAACGGCCATTGATAAATGGACAATCAAATATTACAATGATTTGGGGGTTCATTCAAAAGCTATGACTCGTCCTAAGGATTTTAAAGAAGGGTACAATCTTGGAGTATATGGAGATTTGGTAATCTACACTACACATCCAAAAGAAATAACTAAAAAACTAGACGAATTCTTTTCAGAACATGATAAAATTGAGAAAACAAATCTAAGTGAATTTCTTAAAATAATTTCTATGAAAACCAACATTCAATTAACAGTTGTCAAGAACCCCGTCCTAGCTAGAACAATCAGAGAGTCAGTTATAAATAATTTCTCTGTGTAAGCAGAATCTGTGCTTTAGCACTCGGTGGCTCACTTTTTTGTATTCGGCGGCGGAAACAATTTCTCCTATTGGGCGGGAAAAACAAATTTCTCTTTTAACTTCGAGGTAATTTCGCTTAAACGGGATTAGGCGCTGAACAGCGCAAGTTTTCAGGAAAGGTTTAAGCGGAGCGACAGAAAGAAGAGTGCATGTTTACCTGCTATTATTTTATTTGTAATTTCAGGCAGAAGTCATTTTCGCTTAATCCTACGCTGTAAACGAACTTTCAAAGGCAATTTATTATTAGATCTATTTTGAAAGTTAGGTCAAATATCATTTTTTGCACGAAGCAAAACAATTTCGGAGAAATTGAGATATTTGCCGTTTACTTGTGATTAGGCGGGTTTATGCAATAAACCTCGAGCTAGCCACGAAGGCTCTCGAGAGTCTCGAACTTGTTCTTATAATTTATTTCGAATGTAATTGTCAAGTTATTTGAGGAAGTTGTGGGTGGGAGGATTTATTTGGCGCGCGCCGTTTTTCTCAATAGGTATTCAAAGGGATATCTATTCAACAAAAGAGCATTTTTTATAGGATAAAAATCTACTTTTTTCAATTCATCTCTAAATTGATCCAATATAGAACTAATTTCATCAACGTAATTGTGGAAAGAATTTGTGAAAATAGGAACTAAAACATTATTGTCTTCACAAATTAAATAACCTAAAGTCTGCTTAATTCTCTCTAGTTTTTCAATAGGAACTTTCCTTTTAAACTGCAAATGGACGTAAATTGTGGTTATTCCGAACTTTGTAGAGTTTGGCTGGGCAATAAAACGACTAAAATATCCTGCACTTACTAATTTTTTAAACCTATACCTTACAATTTCATAAGTTAAACCAATTTTCTTGGAAATATCCCATAAAGATAATCTTCCGCCACCTTCACAGACGCATTCTAATATCTTTATATCCTTTTTTGTTATCTTTTCCTCTTCCTCAGTCATTCTATCTTTTTCTATATTATGAGAAACGTCAAATAAAGAAATAGGTTTAGAATGAAAAGAATTGATATCTAAAATAATTTTTTCTTTGGGCAAAAGAGACTCAAATTTTCTTTTATCTTTTAGATTTCTAAAAAAGCAAGCAAACGCGTGCTTATAGTATCCTGCTGTCTCCAAAAAGCCCAAAACTGGTTTTTGGTCAATAATTTTCTTTACGTCAATCAAGTTAGCAAAATACCAAACCTTTCTAAACGGCATTTTATCCCAGTTAATAATTCCATCATACTTCTGAATATGCTCTTGTTCCAGCCTTCTAACTCTTTTAAGAGTAGCGGGTTCAGTAATTTTAAGCATCCTTGCCAACTCCTTATTTGAAATTCTGCAATTATTAAAGAGGCTCTCAAGTATTATTTGATCTATCTTATCCAGCATAAATTTAGTTATGACTTGCCCTATATATACTTTTCCTAATAAATTAACTAAAGAGGCATAAAAAGTTAAATAATAAATAAAATGAAGAAGATTATGAAAAACAATGAAGAAAATACGCAAAGGAAGAACTATCTACTTATAGAGTCATCCGAACAAGTAGGCAAGAATATTAGAGAAGTTATCTATTCAATGCAAAGAGAATATTATGAAAAAGGCTACCTTATTGCTCGTAAAGAAAATATAGACCATTTATTAAGAAAAAAACAACTAGCGCTAGATAAGTCTTTAGAATATTTTTATTTTGATGAATATGATTGTTTTTATGCAGGCGGATTAGCTATGCCGTTAGGAAGCCCTAGAAAAGAACACCATTTAGCTTCTATCTCATATAGTAACATAAACCAAAGATTTGAATCTCGCCTTCTTCCTGTTCATCATCATAGTTGTACTATAAAATTTGAAGATGGTTCAAAAAAATATTTTGATCCTGATCTTTGGCGTGAAAATGTAAGAATAGTTATGATACAAAAATCAGATTATCCTAAAGAAACTAAGATTATGGAGGATTCTTGAAATTACCACTATGAAAAATAAACAATTAATCTTACGTCTAGAGGAAGACCTTAAATTTGATTATGAAATCGTGGATCTCCCAGACAATATTGGAGAAGATAAGTGGGATGTAGTTCGTAAGGTAGAAAAAAATTACAAAGAATTAGGATTCTATCTCGCCAATAGAAAGCATATAGAAATCATTCTGAAACATAGGAGTGATGAACTTACTCAGAAACTGCACTATATCCATTTTGACAAGGAGATAGTATTTGGCGGATTTCTATCCGTGGCTATAAATCTAAGACTACAGGAATACTTCCACGATGAAGAACATCCTTCTTTTTACACTTTTGACTTTTTTCCTTATGTTGCAGGAGGAAGAGATGCTAATGGAAGGGAATATATTATGAAGCAGTATCCGAAGATACTTTGGGAAGCAAATGATCGTGCAGTAATAGTGAATGATAAAAAATGGAAAGATTGGATTAAAAAACAGGATTAAATTTATTTTTCTTTTTCCAGCGCGCGCCACTATTGGGTGGGAGAACAACTTCCGATATCATTTACTTCTTGACAATTGCGTTTAAACGAGATTATACGCCGAATGGCGTATCCGTTTTTGAAAATGTTTAAACGGAATGAGAAATCGATTATAAGAATTGCCTATTTTATGTTTTTTGTCGACGGGCAACCGACAGGCAAGTGAGAGATTTCGTCTAATCATCATTAACCGTAATTCTGCCATGCCTTTTGGTTGAAAAGTCCTAAATAGCCGGTCTTAGATTAGAGTGTGTTGAAAGTTTTAAGCGAAAGGAGAAATATTACGCGGACTTAAATTTATTTATTTTATGAATTCTGTGTTGTCTAATTCTTCTCTCCTTCTTTTATCTGCTGTTTTTATTGATTTGGGCTGTTGTGACGGCGCCTTCGGCGCCTATACGACTAAGGCTATTGTTTTAATATTAAAGAAAAAATCTCCTGGATAAAGAGAACTTTTTGATGTGCGGAAAATTTTTGTTGAAGCTAGAAAGATTGAGCAGAGTTATTTTTGTTGTGAATAATTGTTGTAAAAAGCTTGCTTTGACTAATTAGTTAGGAGAAAATTGCACATAGGAGTTAAAAAGTTGAAGAATCCCTATGATGATAAGATAAAAACCAACACCTATACGAAGTATTTTGGGCCATATTAAGATAAGTATCCCTATAATAATTGCCAGAATCCCTGATATTGTTAGACTTATAGAAACCATTTATGTATTAAAGTTTTAAGACTTTATATATTTTTTGATATAGTCTGATATTGTGGTGTGGTGTGGTGTGGCGCGCGTTCGGCCTTCGGCCTCACTCATAACTGAGGCTATTTATTTTTGAAAATATTATGTGGGAAAGAATAACGTGGACTTATATCTTTGTTGCTGATTCTTTTAGCATTGTTTCGAGATCGTGGCTAGGCGTTATAGAGGAAGGATTCTTTCGAGATTCGTGTAATAGTTTTATACTTCTTTTATCCTTAAATTTCTATTAGACAACCTAATTTTTATTTTTCCATATTTGACTCGAGGTCTCGATATTCTTGACATATAAATCTTAAGTGACAATGTCTTATGAATCTTTCTATTAAACCGAATCTTTGAGTGACGCTGAAATTTTTTGTTTAAGCTAGAAAGATTGAGCTTGTTAAAAAAGATAAAGAAAAAAGAAAATTAATAAAAAAAGAAAAACTTGTCTTTATCTACTTATTTGCGCTTGCCGCTATAATTGCGCATAAGCTTAGTAACTCCGATGGCCAAGAAAGACAGGGCAATAAGCCACATGGAAAGATCTACGCCAATGTCGACGCCTATAAGAGGCAATAGATAAAGAACTCCTATTAAAGTTACTAACCACGCTGTTGTTTTCGCCATATACACCTCCTTTCACGGCTATTGAACATAAACCGTTGATAGAACTAGAAAAAGCAAGTTTAAATATGTTTTTATTTGGGTATTGTGCTATTCTTTTAGCAACCGGGAAGAAAGAAAGATAAGGATGACTCCTGTGAATGTTATGGCAAGAGCAGCGTATATCTCTGATAAGAAGTGTTCTATCGGGAGATTTAGGAAACGAGAAATATAGTCTAGGAATGTGTTGAATATCGCATTGCGCCATGCAAATGCAATAGTAAAGCCTATAGCTGCCATAATAGCGAGGCGTAATTGCCGTTTAAATTCATTTTTGAAAGAGCGTTTTTGTTTAAATATCTGCATAAAGAGAAGAAAAAAATGAAGTTTATAAATTTATGTTGGTGATTTATAAATATTAAAAAAGCAAGATATTTGGGACTTTGAAACCCATGAGAGGAGGTTCAATCTGACAAAAAGAAAGATCAAACTTCCTCCCTGGGAAAAAGAGGTGTAATTTAAGATGGATAAAGAAGTATTTAAACCTTATGTAGTATTGTTTCATTTAAATGCGTGATTTAAGCTGTTGGGGGTGTTTTTCGCTGTTTAAACAGCTGTTTGAGATAGAAATCGAGGTGTTTGTTTATCTTTTTTGTGTTTTAAGAAGAGATTAATAAAAATTGTGTGGGTTTTTGGTTCTTTGTCTTTTAGCCCTTAAAACCGCAATATTTAAATAGTTAGGCATATGGTATGAAATTATGTTTGATTGGTTGTTTGGAAATAAGTATAAAAAATTAGAGGAAAAAACTGAAAAAGGATTTTTTTCTGTGAAGAAGGACATGGGTACTGTTGGAAAGTGGATTAAACACCTTGATAATAAAGACAAACAGTTGTTTGATTTGTTGGAAGAGATGCAGAGAGATTTATCGTCGATAAAAAGTGAGATTGAGAGTGTAAGAGAAGGTGTTGGAATGATGAATTTAGCTAAAGAAGACAAACAGCTGTTGAAGAATTCGTCTGTTTATTCTAAACAAACACCTGTTTATGGTGTTGAAAATGCTGTTCAAACAGCTGTTCAAACAGGTAATTTTTATGATATTTTAAAAAATTTAACTGCCAATGAAAGATTGATTGTTTTTACTTTAATGAATAGTGAATTAAAACTGAGCTATGAAGATTTGGCTCTTCTTTTAGGAAAAGAGAGATCTACAATTAGGGGCCAAATAAATGCGATAAAACAGAAAAGTGAGAGTTTAATTCGTGAGTTTAGTGAGAAAAATGGGAAAAAAAGAGTATTTGTCCCTGAAGAAACGAGGGAAAAACTAGTAAAATATGCGAAAGTGAGAGTTAATAAAAAAAGAAAAAATGAAGAAGAAACAAAACAGGAGCAGAAAAATGAGAGTTAATGATGAAAAAACTGGAAAGAGAGAATTTTTAAAAAGTGTGGTTTCCGTCGGTCTCCGACATGAGGAAAAATTGAAGAAATAAAGCAATTTTTCTGAGGAGAATGAACATTAAACGTACTTTAAAGTTTTTTGAAGAGATTTGTTTGGATAAACTACTTTTTAATTATTTATTCGGTATAACGAATATTTATAGCTCCCGAAGGGCAATTATGGTTTCTAAAGAAGTGATTTTTCTTAGCTCGGGAGCGATGGTAAGGGTTATTTTTTTGTTGTTTTCTTTAGATTTTCGAATAGGAATTCCTTTTTGGATTAGTTTTCTTATGTAATCTCTGATGGATATCTGTGTGAGATTTAATTGGATGGATAGGATATGATAATCGACGATAAATCCCCTTTCTTCAAGTGTGTATATCATAGTAAAAACACTCATTTCTTGGTCTGTTAATCTTTTAAATTTTATACGAACTTCTTTTTTAACTGCGTCTAGAGTTGTCAAAAGCTTAGAAACTGTTTCTAATTGGTCTAATTCTGAGAGGACCCCTTCATTTCCTGTGTGTTGGTTTGTTGGTTGGTTTGTTGGTTGGTTTGTTGGAACCCCTTTATTTCCTGTGGAGATACTTGAATTTGGTGTTTTTAGAGGCTTATGATAGAATAAATGGTGTTCGTTTAACTTTTGTGTTGGAATTTCCTGTGTGTTGGTTTGTTGGTTTGTATCTTGTGTTGGTTTGTTGGAATTGTCTGTTGGAATTGTTTGGGTTGTTAGTTCTGTAAGCACATGTTTTAATGAAGATAGCTCTTTTTTTAAGTATTCTATCTCTTCTTTTACTTTTATGAAGGCTTCTTTTATAGGATCCATGTTTTATTCTTTAATCAATTCTAGATTATAAATATTGTTCGGTTTGAATTGGTGTTTTTTATATGCCACAAATGCTTCGTTTGTGAGCCTCCACCTTAGACGGCGAGTGTATTTTATCCCTTTGGGGTTCTTGCTTATATCTATGACGATCTTCTTTTCTTTTAGATCTGATAAAAGGTCTTTTATGAATTCTTCATCTCGTGCAAGCTCGCGGGCTATTTCTGAAGTGAATTTGGCAGAGGGGCCTGCAGAGAACAGGAAGTGAAGAATCTGCTCTGATATTTTGTCTTTTTTCTGCTGGGAAATGATTGGCATCTTATTTTTAGAGCTGGGGAGTATTAAAGTTATTCGGTCTTGTGTATGTGTTTAAGCAAGCCCGGTTACTGCGTCGGCTGCTTTGCCAGCTTTGAGATTGTGTTCCAGGATTTTGCCTGTTTTTAAATCTTCTATTGCATATTCAAGAATTAAGTTTATTTCCTTTTTTCCTAAACCTGTCTGATTTTCTTTGTTAACTTCATTGACAAAAACAGTTAAAGTATCCTCTAGGGCGTTTTCTAAGCTTTTCCCATTGGGTATATAGAGAGATCTACCTCTTTCATAAAAAAGAGGGCATCCTATCATAACCTGACCATAAATTTGGAAGACATAGTTGTTAGGAAGATTTAATGAATTGAAAAAAGAGTAAGCTACTTCCCATGATAAATCGTCTGAGGGTATTCTTTGCCTTAAAGTATATTCTCTGCTCTCTTTATGGTTAAATGAAGAAGCTGATATAAACTGAGAGGAAATAATGCGCGCATTGCCAAATAAATGAAAGTGAGCGCTCCCCATAAAGACTCTTTCTGTTTTTCTTGAAGAAAGGCGATACGCTAAATCTGGTTCGTAAAGCAGAAGTTTTCCTTTTTTAAGATCTAAAGCTTTTTTGATTTCTGTGAGATTTTTAGAAGTTATTTTAATATAGTTGCTCATTTAGTAAGGAAAAAATAGAGAGTATATAAAGAATTATCTTATATAATATATATTTCTCTATGTGTGTTTAGAAAGAAGATAGAGTAAAAGTAAATTGTCCTTGAAGGCAGTCAAGAATTTCCAATTCTTGATGAGGTGAGGTTTTGATAGGCACTCGTTTCATTAGGGACTTTCGTCCTTGAGGGCCATTGAGGATTGGAAAATAAGTTTCGCAAGACTTAAATAATCTCTATTAAATTTTATTAGTCTACGTGGATCAGCTTAATATGAATGAAATAAAATATATTGAAAAACCAAGCGGGGAGGAAGAGATAAGAGAAACGCTTAATCCTTTAGTTAGTGAATGGTTTTTTGGTAAATTTAAAGAATTTTCCTTGACACAATTATGCGGAGTGAAAGCTATAAGAGACAGAAAAAACATACTTATCTCTGCTCCTACTGGCGGAACAAAGACTCTCACGGCGTTCTTGAGTATAATTAATTATTTAGTAGAGTTAGCCTTAAAGAATGAATTAGAAGAGAAAATGTATGCTGTTTACATTAGCCCGTTAAAATCGCTTAGTAACGATGTGCATTATAATCTTATTACTCCGCTTAATGAAATTAAGGCCCTTGCTGAAAAAAATGGCATTAGCCTGCAGGAAATTCGAGTTGGTTTGAGAACCGGGGATAGTGAAGCTAAGGAAAGAGCAAGACAATTAAAAAAGACGCCTCATTTGTTTGTCACTACACCTGAAAGTTTGGCGATTATTCTTACAACAGAAAAATTTGTTGAGAAACTCAGAGCCTTGGAATATATTATAGTAGATGAAATCCATGCTTTAACTAATAAAAGAGGAGTGTATTTGTCTTTGAGTTTGGAAAGGTTGTGTGTTTTTAGTTTGATTGAGCCTGTACGTATTGGATTGAGCGCGACTATTGCGCCTCTTGAAGAGATTGCGAGGTTTTTAGTAGGTGAGGGGAGGAGCTGCTTAATTGCTGAAGTAAAATTGGAAAAAAATATTGATATTGAATTAAAGTTTCCTGGCAAGAATATTTTAGAAGCAGAAAGTTCTGAAAATCAGAAGGAATTATATAGAATGCTGGATGATTTAATTGTGCAGCATCGGACTACGCTGATTTTTACTAATACCCGTGCTGCGACAGAGAGGATAATACATTATTTGGGAATTCATTTTCCTGGAAAATATGAAGGGATTATGGGCGCACATCACAGCAGCATGAGTAAAGAAAAGCGGTTTGAAATTGAAGATAGATTGAGAAAGGGTGAATTGAAAGTGGTAGTGAGCAGCACAAGCTTAGAATTAGGGATTGATATTGGAAGTATTGATTTGGTTATACTTTTACGTTCTCCTAAGGGGGTGGCGCGAGCTTTGCAACGTATCGGCAGAGCAGGGCATAAGCTACATGAATCTCCTAAAGGAAAATTTATTGTATTAGAGAGAGAGGAATTAGTAGAATGCGGGGTGTTGATGAAACATATGACGGAGAGAAAAATTGATAGAGCTGAAATTCCTCATAATTGTTTAGATGTTCTGGCTCAGCAAATTTATGGTATGGCTATTAGTAGAGTGTGGGATGTTGATGAAATGCTCAGCACTATCAGAAGAAGCTATTGTTATGCCTCTTTGAGTAAAGAAGATTTTTTTGATGTGGTTAGTTATTTAGCTGGAGAGTACGATCTTGAGCATAGGAGTGTGTATGCGAAGATTTGGTATGATGAGAAAGAGAGTAAAATTGGAAAAAGAGGAAAATTAGCTAGAGTTATTTATTTGACAAATTTAGGAACTATCCCTGAAGAAGGATTCATTTCTGTGGTGATAGGCGCTGGAGGAGATACTGGTTTGAGTGTTGGAAAGATTGATGAATCTTTTCTGGAGCGCATGAAAAGAGGAGATATTTTTGTACTCGGAGGGCAGAAATACCAATTTTTATATGCGCGAGGGATGAAGGCGTTTGTGCGTGCCGGAGTAACTAAAAATCCTACTATTCCCTCGTGGTTCTCGGAAATGCTGCCTTTACATTTTGATGTTGCTCTTGACATTGGAGTGTTTAGGAGATTGGTAAAAGAAAGGTTAGAAAATAAAAAGGAGTGTGTGTATTTTATATGCTCTTATTTATATTGTAAAGAGAATGTTGCAGAAGAAATATACCTGTATTTTAAGGAGCAGGCGGACTTTTCAGATATTCCTGATGATAAAAATTTATTGATTGAAAAATTTAAAGAAGAAAAAGAATACCTGCTATTTCATAGTATGTATGGCAGAAGAGTGAATGATGCTTTGGCTCGTGTATATGCGTATGCTGCTGCGCGGCTGAGGTCTAGAGATGTAGAAATGGGGATACATGATAATGGATTTTATATAGCTGGAGAAGAATTGGATGAAAATAAAATTATTAAATCTGTGGAAGCGAAAAAGTTTGAGGAAATCTTAAAAGAAGCTGTGGAAAAAACAGAAGTTCTTCAAAGAAGATTTAGGCATTGTGCTGCTCGCAGCTTGATGATTTTGCGTACATATAAGGGTAGAGAAAAAAGTGTTGGAAAACAACAGGTGCATTCTGGTTTTTTACTAAGCGCTGTCCGGAAAATCAGTATGGAGTTCCCAATTTTGCGTGAGGCGCGCAGAGAAGTATTAGAGGATTTAATGGATCTTCCCAGAGCTAAAAAAATTTTAGAGTCGATAGAATCTGGAAAAATAAAAATAAAAAAAATTAATGTTCCGTTGGTCTCTCCTTTTGGGTTAAATATCTTTATTCAGGGCAGGTCTGACTTGATAAAAATAGAAGACCGCTCTTCTTTTTTGAAAAGAATGCATGAATTACATTTGAAGGTGATTACGAGCAAACAGAAGATTTAATAATCGGGCCTTCGCTTATTTGATATTGTAGAAAACCTTAATTAGTATCTTTCTATGGAAATTTTATGGAGAAAGTAAAATATATAGGAAAATGCTTGTTAATTGAAAATGAAGAAGCCGGAAAGAGAGATAAAATTTTGGTGATAGGTGATATACATATTGGTGCATTTGGAAAGATTGGAGGAGTCGATATATCGAAAAGAATGTATGATGAGATGATTTCTGATTTTGAAGAAATATTTGAAAGGATTGAGAAAGTTGAGAAGGTAGTTATTTTGGGAGATTTGAAGCATGAGTTTTCAGGTTTAACATTAGAAGAGAGATATGGTTTGGTTAATTTATTTGATTATTTAGATAAAAAATGTAAAAAAATTGAGATAATTAAGGGAAATCATGATAATTATCTATTAGAAATCGTAAATAAGAGAAAATATATTATTAGAGAATATTTATTATTAGAGAAGTATTGTTTTTTGCATGGCGACAAAGATTTTTCTGAGATTTATAAAAAGAAAATTAAATTCTGGATAATGGGACATTTACATCCGGCTGTTAGTTTGAGAGATGGTGTTAAAGTTGAAAAATATAAATGTTTTCTTGAGGGAAAATATAGAGATAAAAAAATAATAATTTTACCTAGTTTTTCTGGAATTGGAGAAGGAATAGATGTAGTAAATAATCAAAGCAATTTGGCATGGAAATTTAACTTAATGAACTTTCGAGTCAAAATTATGGGAGAAAATTTAGAAGTGCTTGATTTTGGGAAGGTTGGAGATTTAAAGTAATTATTGTTGTTTGGGCTGTATTTTTGGAATGGGAATGTGGAAAGGTAGGTTGACCTCTTCTTCTAATTTCAGAGCTTTGGCGGCGCATCTTTCTAGAATTGTGTTGAAAAGAGGAAGTTTTATTTGTGGGTTTATCTCTTTTTTCTTCCATTGTTTGAGAATGTTTTTTGCTTCTTCTTTATCTGTTGATACTATGAGATTCCCTTCAAAAAACACTTCTCCTTGTTTTTCCTCTTCTGTTTTTTTATCTTCTTTTTTTGTATAAGAGATGGTTAACTTAAACTTTATATTTAAAATTTCGTTGTCTTTAATTAAATCTAGCTTGTCTTTATCTATTGAGATGAATTCTATATTTGTGTTTATGTTTTGAAGAGTGAAATTGAGGTGTCTTTCGGCCGAAATCTTGGAAAAATTAAAACTGACTAGTTGGATCATTGTTGTGATTTTGTATATTTAAAATTGGTGGTCTATATTAAATCTTCTTCTGAAATAACTACAAAGTCTCCTATTGCGATAATGGTGTTGTATGGAATAAGTGTTTCTTTTTGGGGGGATGTTTCTAGATTGAGATTTTTGGTATATGGGGTAGTGTCTTTAAGAATTATTTGTATGAGTTCGCCTGTTCTTGTTTCGAAAGTTATGTCTTTCACAATACCGAGACGTCTTCCTTCTTTGGTCACTACTAGTTTTCCTATTATGTCTTTAAGTGGGCGTTTGTCCAATGGCATGTGGTTTGTAATTGTGAGATATATATAAACTTTTCTCTATTTTTTGTACTGGATAAAGGGGATAATAGGTTGTGGGAAGGGGGTGGGGAGATTGTGTGGATTGGTGATAATATGAAATATGGGGTGTTGTTTCTTGGGTTGGAGTTGTTTCTTGGTTTAAGGTTGTTTCCTGGAGACCCTATTGTTTCTCATGGAGGGGATTTATATAGTGAGTTTGTTCCTCGTGGATTTTTTCTTCCTTTTTAAATTTTTCCATATATAAATATAATATATAGAAAAATATATTATGTAATAGTATATAAGTAAATGTATTATATTGGAAAGTATGTTTTATAATAGTATATAATTAAATATACTATATAGAAAAAGATATTATATAATAGTATATAATTAAATATAATATATTAGAAAGTATTTTTTATAGTTATGTATAATATTCGGATTAATAGGACTATGTAATAAAAAGTGTATTTATGGTTATATATAATGTTCTGATTGGTAATTAATAATACTCTAGAGTATTATTATATAGTATAAAGTTAATATAAATTGTATTTAGTATAAAGTTAATATAAACTGTATTTTATGGTTATATACAAATTTATGGTTATATACAAATCATTTATTAATTTGGGAATGTTTCATTTGTTTATGTTCTCCATAGGAAAGCAAGGTGTGAGATATTGTTTGTTTTTTTCTTCAAGGAGGGTTTATTCTCTTTAAATTCTTTTTTCCACAGGAAATATGAAAAATAATACCTATAAGTTTATAATCTCTTATTACATCTAGAATTTAGAGGTGATATATGGACAGAGTTGAGGGTATTTTTAATGCATTTGTATCTCAGAGTTTATTTAAAAATAAGAGCTGTTTACAATCGAACTATACGCCTGATTTTGTTCCGCACAGAGACGAACAAATTGCTTCGGTGGCTTCCATATTGGCGCCCGCGCTGCGAGGAGAGAGAATCAGCAATCTTTTTGTTTATGGCAAGACAGGAAGCGGAAAGACGCTATGCGTCCAACACGTTGGTTTGAAGCTAATGGATAAAATAAAAGAACTTGGAGAGGAGAACCTGCAATTTGTTTATATAAACTGCAAACTTAAAAAAATTGCAGACACAGAATACAGGATTCTTGCAGAGTTGATAAATACTTTAGGGGGGACAGTCCCGGCAACCGGACTTCCTACGGATGAAGTTTATCGAAGATTTATTGAATTAATAGATTATAAAAAACAAATTATTATTATAGTATTAGATGAAATAGACCAAGCAGTCAAAAAGATTTCTGATAGTTTTATTTATACTTTGACCAGACTGAATTCAGAGCTGAGACACGCCCAGATCAGCATTATTGGGATAAGCAACAGCCTAACATTTAAGGATAATTTGGATCCTAGAGTTAAGAGCTCTTTAGGAGAGGAGGAGATGGTTTTCTCGCCCTATAATGCACTGCAATTACAGGATATTTTGAGAGAGAGAGCGCAGCACGCATTTAAACAAGGGGTATTAGGCGAAGGAGTTCTAGCAAAATGCGCGGCTTATGCAGCTAGAGAACACGGGGACGCCAGAAGAGCGCTTGATTTGCTGAGAGTTGCGGGAGAGCTGGCAGAAAGAGAAGAGAGCAAGTCTATTACATTATCCCATATAGATTCTGCAAATCAGAAAATAGAGAAAGACAAAATGCTTGATATTATCGAGAGCGAGCCAAGACAATTTCAATTGGTTTTGGCTGCAATTATGCAATTAGACGATACAAATAAGTCTAGCCCCATTTACACAGGCGAAGTTTATGGTGCTTATCAATTATTATGCGAGAAGACGAAAAATGAAATACTAACACAAAGAAGAATTTCAGATATTCTCGCGGAGTTTGATATGCTTGGGATTATAACTGCGCAAGTAATCAGCAAAGGACGTAGGGGGAGAATGCGCGAGATAAAACTGATGTTAGGCCAAAACATTAAACCAAAGGCGCGGGATATTTTAGATCGTGCTTTATTCCAATGAATTCTGATATTTTAAACACAATTCGGGAGAGCGGGCTATTATTAGAAAAAGAGATTTTTGATATTTTAGAGAGCATACAAGATAAAAAAATTGCGCAAGTTTTTTTGGAAAATCTTGTTAGATTTTCCGGGCAGAAATTAATAACCAAATCTACTTTATCAAATAATATAGAATATGTTCAGCAAATTTTAGGGCAACTGTCAGGCGAAGATAAATTATCTATAGAGAATGTTTTTATTAAATTAGGAATTAAATTTGAAATTAGAAAAGAAAAAATAAATCTATCAAGTGCGGGAATAGAAAATATAAACCCCCAGACTTCTTCTTATAGACTATTTTATTCATCTACGCTTCCCTCTAAGAAAATCGAGGTTTCTGACTTTATAAATCACTTTCGTTCGCGCTATCAACAACTACAACGTATTTTAATGCAAAGGCAAGATTTGACGAATCTGTGTTCAATAAATAAAATTTCTAGTGAGAGGCAACAATTAAGCATTATTGGAATCGTAAATGAAAAGAGGCAGACAAAAAATAAGAACTTAATTATTTCTTTGGAAGATTTGACAGGAAAAATCAGCGGCTTGGTAAAATTAGAGCGGCTAGAGGTTTTTAACAAAGCCCGAGAACTGCAGCTAGATGATGTAGTTGCTGTTAAAGCGTCAGGAAACCGAGATATTATTTTTATTCATGATATTTATTTCCCAGATGCTTTTCTTCTTGAGAAATCAAAATTCGAGCAAGACATATCAATTGCTTTTTTATCCGACGTTCATTGTGGGAGCGACAGACATTTATACAAAAGCTTCGAACGTTTTTTAGAGTGGATTAACAGTGATGAAGAATCAGCTAAGAAAATTAAATATTTGTTTTTTTCCGGAGACAATGTCGATGGAGTTGGAATTTTTCCCGGGCAAGAGCAGGTTTTAGCTTTGAAAAGCATGAAAGAGCAATATTCTCTTTTGGCTTCTTATATGAAAAGAATACCTAAAAACATAATTATTTTTATGTGTCCTGGGCAGCATGACGCAACAAGAGTTGCCGAACCACAGCCATTAATCGATAGATATTACGGCTCTCCTTTATACGAAATAGAAAATTTAGTGCTTGTGACTAATCCCTCGCTTGTGAAGCTCTATGAGCAGGACAAAGAATTTAAAGTTTTAATGTACCATGGAGCAAGCATACATTCTTTTATTAATGAGATTCCTGAATTAAGGGAAATGAAAGCGCACAGATCGCCCGCCAAAGCAGTTAGACATATGTTAAAGAGAAGGCACCTTGCACCAACACATTCTTCAGTTATCTATATCCCAAATGCAGAAAAAGATCCATTGGTTATAGAAGAAGTTCCAGATGTTTTATGTACAGGAGAAGTGCATAGACTAGATATTGAGAATTACAACGGGACTCTTATTATAACTGGAAGCTGTTGGCAGGCCCAGACAGAATTTGAAGAGAAAGTTGGAAATATTCCAGAACCTGCAAAAGTTCCAGTGTTAAACCTAAAAACAAGAGAACTGAAAGTTTATGATTTCGGCGTAGAGGAGGAAATCAATCGTGCATATTAATCATCATTTTTCTTCTATTGAAGACAATGTTCAAATATGTTATACTATAGCAAAGGAGGCAAAAAAGAAGGGATACGACCCTGTGAGCGATGTTGAAGTTCCCCTAGCTAATTCTTTGGCAGAAAGAGTCGTCGGATTAGTTTCAGTTTTATACCCTCAGATTATTGACCAAGGAATTATCCGAAGAATTTTTGAATTAGAGAAACAATACGGCTCTCTTGACCCTGCTGTTGCATTGAAGATTGCAGAGGAAATTGCAAAAGAAAAGTTTTGTAAATTCCAAAGTCATTTAGAAGCAATTGAGGCGGGAATCAGAGTTGCAATAGGATATTTGACTTTAGGGTATGTTTCTTCTCCTATTGAGGGATTTATACAACTTAAATTAAAGAAGACTTCTAAAGGAGAAGATTTTTTTGCTCCATATTATTCGGGGCCAATTAGATCGGCAGGGGGGACCGAGGCTGCTTTTTCTTTAGTTATTATTGATTACCTTCGTGAAATTTTTGGATATGCTCTTTACGACCCCACAGATGACGAAATCAAACGAGGAATTCACGAGTGCTATGAATACCACGAGCGCATTACAAATTTACAGTATCTTCCTTCTGAAAAAGAACTGGAGTTTCTTATGCAAAATTTGCCTGTTCAATTAACCGGAGACCCTAGCGAGGACAAAGAAGTTTATAATTATAAAGATCTTCCGCGAATAGAGACTAATTTTATTAGGAGCGGATTTGCTTTAGTTATTGGAGAAGGCCTTGCACAGAAGGCGCCGAAGGTTTTAGGGAGAATAATAAAATTAAAACAAAAAGGATTTAATTTATCCGGGTGGGATTGGCTGGAAGAGTTTGTTAAACTACAAAAGAAAATTAAAGAGAGGGAGGCAGGAGGCCAGCGTTCTGGAGCCACATACATTCAAGATTTAGTTGCCGGAAGGCCGGTTTTTGCGCACCCTTCTAGGTCTGGAGCTTTTCGTTTGAGGTATGGCAGATGCCGAAATACAGGATACTCTACTCTTGCGCTTCATCCTGCGACAATGGCGGTTACCCAAGGGTTTATTGCAGTCGGGACACAGTTGAAAATCGAGAAACCTACAAAAGGATGTACAATCGCAATCTGTGATAACATAGACGGTCCGATAGTTAAATTATTAGACGGGGCCGTTAGAATTCTTAAAGACCATAACGAGACTTTGAAGATATACCCACAGATTATTGAGATTATTTATTTGGGAGATTTGCTAGTTCCTTATGGAGATTTTTTAAATAGGAATCATCCGTTAGAGGAGGCAGGCTATATTGAGCAGTATTGGCTGGAAGAGCTAATGGCTGCAGGAGGGAATAGTGAAATGTTTCCTGTTTTTTCTGATGCTCTGATTATGTCAGAAAAATATAAAGTTCCTCTTCACCCTTCTTTTATTTACTATTGGAGGGAAATTTCTTATGAAGATTTTCTTGCTTTATTAGACTGGATTGCACATGGAGAAGTTAGAGAAAAGAGTCTTGTGCTACCCTTTACGCGCCAAGATAAAGAGAGATTTTCTAAAGGAAAAAGGGCACTTGAAATTATAGGGTGTGAGCATAGCCTGAGCATTGAGAATGTTGTTCTTTCTGAAAAAAATACCAAAGCGCTACTGTTTAATTTAGGTATTCTTGATTATTCTTTATTAGAAAAAAACATAGATACCATTTCTGTTAGAATATCCAATAAGCCGGTATTAGATATTATTAATGAACTTTGTCCTGTTAAAATAAAAGATAAATCAGGCACATTTATAGGCGCGAGAATGGGCAGACCAGAGAAAGCTAAATTGCGCAAGCTTGTAGGAAGTCCGCATGTTCTTTTTCCTGTAGGAGAGGAAGGAGGAAGAATGAGAAGCCTTTTGTCTGCTATAGAGGAAGGAGGAGTTAAGGCAGAGTTTCCCCTGTATTTCTGCAGAAACTGCTCAATTGATTCAGTTTATCCTTTTTGCGAGAAGTGCAGACAAGAATGCATATTGAGATACTACTGTTCTTCATGCGATTCTTTTTCATTTGAAACGTGCAAAGAACATGGATTTTCGAAATCATATCACAATAACCACATTGATGTCTTTTCATACTACACTTCAGCTAGAAAGAAAATTGGACTTAGAGAAGAGGAAATAAGCTTTATTGTTAAAGGAGTTAGAGGAACCAGCAACAAAGACCATAATTGCGAGCATTTATCTAAAGGGTTACTCAGAGCAAAACACAATCTTAATGTAAACAAAGATGGAACAATCAGATACGATATGACTGAGATGCCCCTGACTCATTTTAAACCCTGTGAGATTGGGACGAGCATTTCAAAGCTGAAGAACATGGGCTATACTTCTGATATTTATGGAAAGGAGCTTGAGAGAGACGATCAGATATTGGAGATTTACCCTCACGATATTATCTTACCATCTTGTCCTGTTACTCCAGATGAAAGAGCAGACGCTGTTTTTTTATCAGTCGCCAGGTTTATTGATGATGAGTTAGAAAAACTATATAATCTGAATAGGTTTTTTAACGCTTCTAAACGAGAAGACTTGGTAGGCTGTTTGTTTGCTTGTATGTCTCCACATACTTCTGCCGCGGTAGCAGGCAGGTTAATAGGGTTTTCACAAACACAGGCTTTATTAGCTTCTCCTTATATTCATGCCGCAATGAGGAGAGATTGCGATGGAGATGAAGCAGCAGTAATGCTTTTAATGGATTTATTATTAAATTTTTCACGCAAGTTTTTGCCTTCGCATAGAGGAGGCACTCAAGACGCCCCACTTGTTTTAAATATGAGAATTCGAGCGAATGAGGTTGATGATATGATATTTGATGTTGATGTTTCAAAAAAAATTCCTTTGGCTCTTTATGAAGCTGCCGAAAGACATTCTTCTCCTTTTGAAATTAAAATGGAGCAAGTAAGAGGCAGACTCGGAACAAATAAAGAGTTTGAAGAATTATGGTTTTCTTATGATACTTCAAATATTAATGCTGGGCCATTATGTTCAGTTTACAAGACTTTGCCCGCCATGCAGGACAAAGTTGATTCTATGATGAACTTATGCGGTAAGTTGAGGGCAGTAGATGTAAGGGATGTTTCGAGATTGATAATTGAAAGGCATTTTATTAGAGATATACGAGGAAATCTTAGAAAATTTTCACAGCAAGTTTTTAGATGTGTTGGTTGCAATGAAAAATTTAGAAGACCCCCTTTAACGGGGAAATGTACAAGATGCGGAGGAAAGCTTATTTTTACTGTTTCAGAAGGAAGTATTTTAAAATATTTGCTTCCAGCTCTTGACTTGGCTAAAAAATATAAAGTTAGTCCGTACTTGCTTGAGAGTCTTGAGCTGACTCAAAAATATATTCAGAGTATATTTGGAAGGGAGAAAGAGAGACAGGAGGTTCTTGGCAAATGGTTTTGATTACCTCTTGATTTAGAGTTATGAGTAGCAAAAAAGATTTTTAAAGTCTTTTTACTTAAATAGAGTATAATACTCTTCTATCTTAATTGTATTTTCATCAACGTTTATAGAGTTCCTGATAATATGATTAATAAGATTATAGAAAAGAGGATTAATCTAATATGAAAATGGTAAAAACAAATCCTTATAAAGATTTATTTGCCTAAGTAAATAGAAGCCCTGTAGTCTAGCGGTCAAGGATGCGGGCCTTTGGCGCCCGCGACCCCGGTTCGAATCCGGGCAGGGCTATCTTGCAAAAAATAAATTATCTATTTTTTATCAAAACGTCAGGAATCGAAGATTCCTGAGCGCATCAAAATTCTTTTATAAACTCATTGCCTAAGATTTTTATGGTAAAGAAAATACTGAACTAACACAACACCCCATATAATAATTCCGACTGCGAAAGAAATAAGAGGAAGGTATGCATTAGTAAAAATGAAAAAGGCAATCTGTGAGGCGTAAAATCCGAGGGCAATCAATATGGTCAGAAGTGGTTGACCTGAGCGCTTCTCCCGATAATTTTTTACAATTTGTGCCGGTATGCCGACAAGTACAAGTGCCAGTGAAAAAATGCTCACGAAGATGCTCAAAATAAAAATAGTGTTCATAAAAGATTTTTGACGGCCGCAGTTTGTTCTCCCGTATTAAAAATTTTCTTAAACACTCTTATTTCACAGAAAGACAAAGGATAAATTTTCTTTAATTTAAGAGAAAGCTCCCTTTGAGTTTTATTTGAGGTTATTTCAGTAAAAACGTCCAATGTTGTTCTTGTTTTTAAATATGCTTCTAAATGTTTTCGTGCAGCAGTTCTTAAAGCATTGCGTACAATGCGCGAGACTTTTTTGCGCGTAATTAAAAAAGGCTTGACAATAACTGAAGAATCCCTGCAATCTGCAGAAAAAGAATCTTCGACATAATCTGCTCCCTTATGCATCATTCTTCTTATATAAGAGCCCGCAATTTCAAGACTTAAAGGTTCTGCCTCAAGATTTTCGCCAGCCAGTTTTGTCTTAAGACAAAGAACAAAGCTCTTGCCTCTCAAACTACGAGTTAAGTCTAATTTAACAACTCTTTCGCTTAAAGAAGCAGGAGATGAACCGTATAAATAAATCTTCGCGGCAGTTAATGGAGCTTTAACTTCGTAGAATGCTTTCTTCTGGATTTTCTTGGACTCTACCATTTTACTTTGATACTTTTTCTCCTATTTCAATTCTTGAACTGCGTATGGCTTTTCTAATTCCTTTGATTTTTCCGCATGTTTTGCATTTGTAAACAATACCAATTCTTTTAGTAACTTTAGTCTTGCGCTTCCAGTCTTTAGGACTCTTTCTTGAATAGCGTCCTTGATTTCCATAACCAACTCTTAATCCTCTAGATTGTAGACGAGGAGTCGAACCTCTAGATAATGGATGAGCTGCAGATCTTGATTTCTGTTTCGCAGTTGTAATTGTCTGTTCAGTATGTTTTCTGCAATAGGGACAGTATCTTCTAGTTTCCTTTGGTAACTTCATTATATTGAGGTCAAAATTCAAGCTCGCCACCATATCCGACCAGTAAAGTGATGGGTCTGTGCTTAGATTCAAGCAATATGGCTCAGCAAAAAAGCTTTTTAAAGCTTCCGAATCCTCGCTTCAAAAAACCACAAGCTTTTTAAGACATCTATACTGCAAAAATATATGGTAGAAAGCAAGATAGAATGGAGCGATAAAAAACCGAAAGAAATAGAAAGTCTAATAATAGAACTTCATAAGAAAAGCAATACTCCTGAGAAAATAGGGTTGATATTAAGAGACAAATACGGCATTCCAAAAACTAAAAAATTAATAGGAAAAAGAATAAGTAAAATTATTAAAGAAGCAAAAGAAGAAATCGTTCCGGAGAAAAAAGGCGTCCAGGGTAAGATAGAAAAGCTGGAAAAGCATATTAAACTGAATAAACATGATTATCCTGCAAAAAGATCTTTGAATAAAAAACAGTGGGTAATTCATAGTCTTAGTCAATAAAAAAGAGGATGCGCGAAATAATAAAAAAAGCAATAGAGAGAATCAGCGAAGCAAGCAAGCTGAAGCCGTTGACAATAATCAGCCATCACGATACGGATGGGATTACTGCGGCAGCAATATTTGCAAGAGCATTACAAAGACAAAACAAGAAATTTCATCTTCGTATAGTAAAGGGATTGGACGAAGAACTATTAAAAGAGCTGCCTGAAAACCATTGCTTAATTTTCCTGGATTTGGCATCTGGAAGCCTGAGTTATTTAAAAGACAAAAAAACAGAAATATTTGTTTTTGATCATCATGAAATTATTCAAGATATTCCTGCTAATGTAATGATGATTAACCCTCATTTGGAAAAACACGAACAGATTTCAGGCTCGGCTATATCATACTTATTCGCAAAATCTCTTTCTGAACAGAACAAGGACCTTGCCTATCTGGCAGTTATAGGAATGGTCGGGGATTCACTGGAAAAAAATATAAACAAAATTTACGATGAAATACTTAAAGATGCTGAAACAATTATTAAAAAAGGCCTGTTAATATATCCCTCCTCACGTTCATTAGACAAGGCGCTTGAATATTCGACAAATACTTTCATTCCAGGAGTTACGGGGTCTTATCGCGGAGTTCTTGAACTTTTGAGGGAAGCAAATATACAGAAAACAGATGGAAAGTATAAAACTCTCGCTGAGCTTACAGAAGAAGAAATGACAAACTTAAGCACGGCAGTAATGCTGAGAAGCATGGGTGAAAAAAACCATCATGACTTAATAGGGAATCTTTACCTAATAAAAGCCTTTAACAGGCAGGAAGACGCGAGAGAATTTTCAGCTCTCATAAACGCTTGCAGTAGAATGGAACACCCAAGAGTAGCTTTAGGATTCTGTTTAGGCAATAAAAAATGCAAAGATGAAGCTGAAAGGATATATATAGAATACAAACAAAATTTAGTTGCCGCACTCAAGCATGTAACTGAAGCTGAAAAAATTCTAGGAAAAAACTATGCTATAATTAATGCAAAAGATTATATCAAAGACACTATAATCGGCACTGTTGCATCAATTATGTCGCATTCCCCTAAATATGCAGAAGGAACGATAATAGTCGCTTTAGCGTACAATGAAGATAAGATAAAAGTTTCTGCTAGAATTGTTGGTAAAGAAGGAAGAAATGTCCGAGAGATTCTTAATCAAGTCGTAGTGCAGCTGGGCGGGGAAGTCGGCGGGCATCAAAATGCTGCGGGATGCTTGATATCTAAAAAATGCGAAACACAGTTTATTGTAGAGCTACAGAAAGTTCTAGAACAGGGATTATAGAGAACTGCCTTAGTTGCATGACATTTGCACGCAGTTCTCTAATGGATAACTGCCAAAATCAAGTTATCTAAACCATGTAGTTATTCATGTCAGGAATGCGGTGAAAACCGCGCCCCTTAGGGCGCTGCATTCCTGAGCATCCAAATCTCGAGAATCTCCGATTCTCGATGACACTCAAGGACTTCGTCCTTGATGAAACGAGTGCCTATCACAAACCTCGCCCTTTAAGGCGAGGTGGCACATCGTTTTTTTGATAGTAAAAGTTTAAAAGATAAGATAAGCAGTATTTTTAATGGACAAAAAGATAACTAGCAAATTTTTGAAGTTGGTTTGCCCAAGATGTTCAAGAAAACAGATAACATTTGGCAACGCATCTCTTAAGGTAAAATGCCGGCAGTGCAATTATTTACTGTTAAAAACTCAAGGGGGAAAAGCAAAAGTCAGAGCGCTTGTAAAGGAGGTTTTATGGAGCTAAAAGAAGAAGACATTGTAATGTGTACAGTCAAAAAAATTGAAGGAACTGCTGTTTTTGTAGGGATAGAAGGAAATGGCGAAGGCAGTATACAGATGTCTGAAGTTGCAGCAGGAAGAATAAGAAATCTAAGAGAATACGTGGCCCCAAATAAAAAAATAGTATGCAAAGTTATGAAGATTGTTGGAGGAAATCCCCAGCTAAGCCTAAGAAGAGTTACTGCTAAAGAAAAAAAAGATTCTGAAGAAAGATATAGAAAAGAAAAAAATTTTACCAGCCTGCTGAAAACAGAAATAGAACTCCCAGATATAATAATTGAGGAAATAAAAAAGAAATATGATATCTCAATTTTTATAGAGATGGCGAGAGATAATAGCTCGCTTCTCGAGCAATTTATGAAAAAAAATGAAGCAAAAAAAATTGCGCAGATGCTCTCTGAAAAAAAAGAAAAGGAAAAACAGGCGAAAAAGATATTCATTTTAAAATCTATGTCTAATGAAGGAGTCTTGGAAATAAAAGAAATACTTGCATCATCGAGTGAAGATATCCGCTACTTAGGATCGTCCCGATTTTCAATAACCATGTCTGCAAAAGAGTTTAAAGAAGCCAATAATAAAATAGATCTCGCTCTTCAAACAATAGAAAAAAGAGCAAAGGAGAAAAAAATTCTCTTTGAAATTAAAGAAAAATGAAGCTCCGCAAATGCCTTTTTCACTTTCCTGCAATTTATACGCTCGAGGATAAATGCCCTAACTGCAATAGTTTAACAAAAGACGCGCATTATAAATTTATAAAAATCAAAAAAGTTTTACCTGTTGTTCAGGTAGCTTAATGGTTCCATATTCTCCATCAAATCCTGGATTAACCGCTAACTTTCCTCTTCGGCTAAGAAGAATAATTTCAATAAGCAAGTTGCTTAATTTAAGAGAAAATAGTTTTTCTTTTTTCGCTTCAAGAAGCGCTGTAAATTCATTGCCTAGACTTAAAATAATTTCATTATATATTTTCCAGCATAGTTTAGATGTTATAGAAGTACTATATGCTGATGCTATAAGCTCATGCAGAGGCAGTAAAGAATAAAAATGTATGGCGTTGGATGGCTTATATCCCTCTTTTTCCTTTGCAATTGCATCTATTCTATTTTCCACTCCGATTGTCAGCGTATTTCCACATGTAGGGCATTTTCCATTAAATTTTTTAGTTTCTAAAGGGGAACAAGAAAAATTGCAGTTTCTATGCCCATCCCAATGATATTTTCCATATTTTGGGGGGGTTTCAATAGTTCCAACAATTCCATCTCCAATCCTAATTGCTTTAATAATATTTTCATATGAAATTTCTGAAATTTCAAAAATTGTTGCTTCTCTCCCTAATCTCCAAGGCCAAAAACTATGTGCATCGCTAAAACTAACAATATTTACTTTTTCCTTTAAACGCCAAATCATGGGCGGGTCTGCGCTCATTCCCGATTCAATAGCATAAATATGCTTTGCTTCTTCTTCAAAACATTCCTGCAGAGAATCAAATCCGCTGTCGCTTCCATATAAGCCAAACCACGGCGTGAAAGCGTGTGCGGGAATAATTTCAATTCTATCTTCAATTTCTTTCAGATCGCGCACAAATTGCTTGCAAGAGATACCAAAAATCGGCCGGCCATCATAATCAATTCTTCCTTTACTACTTAGATAATTAATAATTTTATCTGCAATTGTTTTATTAGGAGCGAAAACCAGCAAGTGCACTGCCCTTTTTTTCTCGCCCTGAGAAAACATCAAACTTATCTCTGTTTGCCAAAGAAAAGGAAATCCGGTTTTACTCCATAAAATTCCTTTATCGTCCTCTTTTAAATTCTCTTTAATTTCTTTATTCCATAAAGGATGCTGAAAATCCCCCGTTCCTAGTAAATCAACACCCTTTATCCTTGCATATTTCTCCAAATTGTCAAGAGTTATATTCTTGCTTGTCGCTCTCGCGAATCTAGAATGTATTTGCAAGTCTGCGATTATCTTCATAAGATTATATACAAATTAGTCTTTTTAATCTTTTAATAAATAAAGTGCAATAATGCTAAAGAATGATCAGGGCATTTATCTAAGGACTAACTAATGTCTGGGTGTTACCTTAAAGAGCTGTGTTGCATGATTCAAACAATTCTCGACGATAAGACTTTAAACGAGCTTTTCTACAATCGACGACAAAAAAATAATCATGCAACACTCCACTTTAAAGCTAAGATATTTAACCTCGCTTCAGAATAACTAGTATGGTCTTTGATTTTATTGGTTATTTCTTTGCTGGAGGTGCTTTGAGCCTTTCAGTTTGTTCCCCTCTTGAATGGATGGTTCATAAGAATATTCTTCATGCTCCTTCCAGCTTAAGAAAAAAAGTTAAATTTATTGAGAATGCGTCTAGAGGACATAATGATATTCATCATAGAGCATATAATGGACCTGCACATTACTATAGAGATATAACTAATGAAAATCAAGTTATTCATTTTGCCAAGGGCGATGTTGGGCTTATTGCCGGCGCCGCAGCTATTGTTGGAGGTGCCATTGATGGAGTTTTTTTATCTCTCAATGAGAATGCTTATTTTGGTATTGGTGATGCTTTGTTTTTATCTGGTTTTGTTGGAGGGACAATGGCTTATTACGGTGGTTATGAATTTGTTCATCATTTTATGCACGTAATTGGCGAGAGAAGATTGACCGTGAACAGAGTAATTGGAGATAAAATACAAGGAGGAACAGAAAATCGCGATGGAAATTTGCGTTTATCAAAGCCTCTTTTAGATGATATCTGCAATTTAATTGAAAGAGATATAGACTCCAATTTTAATAGACAATTTAGAAGTAATTTTTTATACCCTTATTCGCTTGTTCAACGATTTGCAGAACAAATAAGATATAACACTGAACGCAAAGCAATAAAGAAACTTCCTCTTGCTTACGTTGATGTACATTCAGAAGATGTGGAAAAATTGTTAAGTGCAACAAGGGACGTTTTACTTGAAAGAGAGATAAATTATAGAGAAGATTTGGCGACTTTTAAGGAAAGAATATATTATGGGACTAATAGAACAATTCAGAGGTATTTGCGCAATTCTAAAGTTTTTAGAAGCTTGGATAATCACCATTTCTTACATCATTGCAGATATCACAATAATTTGAATGTTCTTTTTCCTTTAATGGATAATATTATGCAGACAAAGCTGGATAGCAGTATTAAAGTTTTGGAAGAAAATAAAAATTTTTGGTTATGTCCTAATTCCCCTGATATAAGCCCCTTTAAAGCAAGGGAAGCATTTGCTTAAGTACAGTTTTTAGTCTTTGTCTTAATCTTCTTTTTTTATTTAATGATCTTTATTCCAAATCCATGGTTATACGGCATATCTTTCGCGAAGAGAAACTGCGCGAAAGAATAGATTCTCAAGAGCTTCGCCTCCCGTCTCTGCTTAATTGCAAGGGTTTTTTGTTTTGTTTTCATTTTTTCGCCTCCTGTTAAAATGAGGAAAATCGTTTATTAATCATTTATTAAACAAAAATCTTAACTCGAAATTGTGAGGTGTATTTCATAAGATTTAAAAATAGATTTTTAACTAGTCTACCCTAATATTATTAATCCGGTCCAGATTTATGGGATAATGTTCAAATGATAGTCTGAGGAAATCCTGATCATTTAGTTATTATAAGAAGTAAAGAAGTAGCAAACTCATATAGAAAACAGTTTGAGATTTTACTGAATTGCTAAAAGATAATATTAATTAGGTCCGGTTAACGCAACAAGACAAATCTACCGAAAAGAATATATACTCTATATTACCAAAACGTTTATGAAAGAATACAGCATTATATGCAACTGTGGACATACTGTAAAGAGTCCTGATCGCAGAAAAACCGAGGCCGAAGCGTGGCACCATGCAATTCATGAGCATCTTGATATGGTAAAAGAAATGTCGATCCCACAGTTTACAGAAATTATGAAAGGCTGGGATGTAAAATTCAAAGCCGAAAATAAAAAAGTATAAGCTATTATTCCAAACAATTTCTAAATATCTAGGCTCGATCAACAACTTTTAAAACATCTGCAACGTTCTTTTTCTAAGCCCCCATAGTTCAGCCCGGATAGAAAAATATATAAACTATATTTATTTAGAGAATAGATGAGAATCTTACTAACAAAAAAAGAACGAGAAAAATTCTTCAATTTTTTAAAAGATAAATATAAAGTTAATAATTTTAATGATTTATCTGTCAAAGTGAGAATTCCTGTAAAAACCCTACAAAAATATAGATTAGGATCGCTATACATGCCAGAAAATTTAATTCCAAAAGAGTTCACAAATCCAGAAATCTACGATAAAAAACCGGACAATTGGGGGAGCATAAAAGGCGGAAAGCAGGGTGTTGAGAAGAAGATAAACCATTTAAAAAATCTATGGCATGATCCAAGATTCCATCAAATCAGAAGCAATGCAGGTAAGAAAGCTGTTAAAAATTTAATTGGTAAATATAATAAGGAATTTATAAAAAAGGCAATCGAAACTAAAATGAAAAAAAGAAAAGACAGAAGTAATAAATTAGAAATAGAAAATCGTCAATATTTTATAAATAAAAAAATACTTTTAAACATAAATCAAATAAACTTTAGTAAAGGCGATAAACAAAAAGGCCTAAAGTTTCCAAAGCAAATGTCTCCTGAACTAGCAGAAGAAATTGGGGTCCATCTAGGAGATGGATGTTTATCATTTAATAAAAAATACTTTTCAGTTAAAATAAGTAAAAAAGAAAAAGACTACATGACAAATTTCTTATTTCCATTATATAAAGATTTATATAATATTGACTTAAGGCTTATGGAACTAGAAAGCGTTGTTGGTTTTGAGATTTACTCCCAAGCATTATTTGACTTTAAGAATAAAGTTTTGGATATACCTTATGGAAATAAAATTGAAAGAATAAAAGTACCTAAAAAGATAATTGAAAGTAGAAATAAAAAGACATATATAGGATTTATAAGGGGGTTGTTTGATACGGATGGTTGTGTAAGTTTTTCAAAATCGAAGAAAAATTATCCGACAGTAACTTTCACGATTAAATCTCAACATTTGATAAGAGAAGTTAAAGAAATGCTAATTAAATTGGGCTTTATCCCATCTGTTGGAAAATGGAAAATAGACTTAAATGGTAAATTAATGGTAGAAAAATGGCTAAAAGAGATAAGTTCAAATAATCCGAAAAACCTTGCTAGACTACAACAGGCGAGTAGTTCAACCAGGATAGAATAGTTCCTTGCGGAGGAACTGATCAGGGTTCAAATCCCTGCCCGCCTATAAAGTTCAAATCCTTGTGGGGGCGGTACACTAAAAGATTCATATCATCTAAAGTCCAAATATACGGAATATTGCATCAGAAAAGTTTAAATATTATAACTTCTTATAGAATACTATAAGAAAATATAGATGGCAACAACAATACAAATATCAGATAATGTAAAGGTTGTTTTAAATAGAATGAAAATGATGGAAAGAGAAACCTATAACGAAGTAATTGAGAGAATGATTGAAGACGATTTAGAATTAAATGAAAAAACAAAGAAAGAAATAGAAGAGGCTAGAAAAGGTAAGAGCGTTTCTCATGCCGAAGTTAAAAAAAGATTGGGATTATAATGTACGTAGAATGGAAAGAACACGCATTACAAAATATAGAAAAACTTGAAGGTTCTATAACAAAAAGGATTATTAAAAAAGTTGAAGAATTATCTGAAAATCCTTTTTCTAAAGATATAAAAAGATTGAAAGGAAGTAATGATTTTAGATTGAGAGTAGGAGATTACAGGGTTATTTTTTCTATCGAGAAAGAAACAATTATTATTTTAAAAGTTGGACATCGTAAAAATATTTACAATAGATAATTTGTAAAAAAGTTGATTTTAATCTCTTATTTCTTTTTACTATGCTCTAAATTTTCTACTCAGACGTTCCTCTTTTTTCATGTTATTCATTGAGGTGAATAACAAGTCCCTTCAGTAGATAACCTTTACTGAGGGGACATTTTCAATAGAGTCCCATAAAAGGAAAGGTATTTAAATATCTTTTTCTTAGAAGTAACGCGTAAAAAGAGATGTACACTTACCAAAAAAGAAAAAGTAGCCGAATTTATAATACAATATCTTTATTTCTAATATCAATGTTGTCAATTAGTGTCTTTAATTTCAATGTTTTAGCAGCAGAGGACGATTCCTCTCAAGTCAGAGAAATAACTTTCCCGGACCCCGGAACAACTCCTGACAGCGCAATGTACAATGTAGAATTATTCTTTGAACATATGCGGCTTAATTTCGTAACAAGTGCAGAAGCAAAGGTAGAGCTTGAGGCACAATACACCGCAGAGAGACTGGCAGAAATGAAAGCAATGATTGAAGCAGGAGATTACGAAGCCGCTCAATCAGCAGCTGATGAATCGCAGGAATTGCTTATAAAAACACAGCAGCATATAGAACAAGCAGCTGATGAATCGCATATAGAATACTCGACATTCCAGCAATCAGAAGACACGCCTTTGCACAGGCTAATCGAACTTCAAAAAAGCATCATCGATAACGGAAAGTATGCCGAAGCACTCCAAACTTCTATTGTAGAAAAAGTTGAAACTGGTGATATAAACAGAGAAACCGCAGCCAGTCTAATTAATGAAATAAGAGAAGAGACTGTAGAAGCTGAAGCAAAAATACTTGATGGAAAAGAAGAAGCAATAGAGGCAACAGCCGAAGCAAGCGGAGTTCCTAAAATAGAAGTAGAACTCGCAGTTGTTGAAAAAGAAGATGAGAGCGGGATAACAGATGAATATAAACAAGAAATAACAGAAACCGAAATAGCTGTATTAAAAGCAGCGATTATTCAACAGGAAACTGAGTTGGTAGATGCTAAAAAAGCAGGAGAAGATACGCACACTGAAGAAATACTGCTTGAAAATGCAAAACTTCATCTTCAGATATGTGAAAGCGCTTATGAAAATGGAGATTATGGAAAAGCTTTTGGTCAGTTTACGGCAGCAGAGCATATATCTCTAAACGCTGAAAAATATGATGATCTCTCAGCAGAAGAAAAATCCAGACTTGCAGAAAAAGCAGACTTAGATCCATTAGAACTAACTAAAAATATTGGTGGGGAAAATTCTAATTTAGAAGAGCTTGAAAGATATAAAGAAGAACTTAAGCAGAAATATCCTGAAAAAGCAGAACTAATTGAGAAAAGACATGAACAATCAAAAAGAGTCTCGGAGCTTGCTCAAAAATTAGGTGAAGAATATAATAATTTATTTGATAAATTCCGTGCAGAAGGAAAAACCGAGCAGGAAATAGCATCAGTTATGTCAGAAAGATATGCTGACGAATTTAGAAAAGCGTATGGAGAAGAATATATTCCTCCTGGCTTTATAGAGTTCGAAGATAAGGGTATTGATGTAATGCCAGTTTGGCCGCCGATTGGTGATGATAACTCTGAAAAATACCAACCAGGCGGAGGTTTTGTCAAAGGACATGAATATGTTGATCCAACATCCGGGTATAAATATAAATTTTCCGAAAAAGAATATGAATACACAACTCCTTCAGGAGAAACCTATAAACAGCAATATCCAGAAGAGTATGAACCAATAAATACTTTCGCAAGAGGTGATGAAGTTTATGAATATAAATATGGAAAGCCCGAAGGTATTTATGAATACAAATACTTTGCCACCGGTTATGAAGTTATAAATCCAGATGGTACAAAAGAAGCATATTCATACAAACCAGGATCTTATAGTGTAGTAGGTGGGGGACAGTTTGAGCATAAACCAACAGGGTTTGAATACAAACGAGAAGATGGTACAGCTGTAAAATATGAATACAATCCGGAATTTGAGCATTATATCGCGGCAGATGGAAAAGCGTATGTGCCTCCAGATGGAACAGGATCTCATAATCAATATACAAATTATTATAGCAATGAAAAAGCTTATACTTATTCATACGGAGGTGAAAATTGGGAATACGATCCTGAAAAAAGCATTTGGACTTCTTCTAATGGGCAAACTTACCAGCCCGCAGCAATAACCGGCGCTCCAGTAGGTCATGAAAATGAAAAAAGCTACACAACTGATCATGGTGAAAAGTGGGAATATGACAGTTCAACTGGAAGCTGGAAATCGTCAACAGGCGAGGCATATACTCCTCCTCCTTCTAGTTATTATGCATATGATTCTAAATCAGGTATGTACACAGATACATCAGGAAAAATATATGATTCAAAAGAAGGAGCAAGCACAGGTCTCAGTGATCCTTCTGGAAAAGAATGGACAAGAAATACAGATGGTACATGGCATGCGTCTACAGGAGAAGTTTACAATCAATACTCGGGCCAGACCTCAGGAACAAGCAGCACAGACTCAACAACACATTATAATGCAGGAGGGTACTACTCCGCATATTATAGTCCTCCCTCTGCTTCAGGAAGTTCAGCAGGTAGTTCTTCATACAGCAGCGGCTCTGCTGTAGATTCATATGGAAATAACTGGGCACAGAATTCAGATGGTACATGGACAAATCAAGGAGGAGGAACAAGTTCTGGAAGCACATCTTCAACTGGATATAACCCCGGAGCTTATAGTGGTGATTCTTATACAAGCAGTACAGGTACATCAACATACAGCAGTGGAACTACAGGGAGTTATAGTACGCCATATTCAGGCAGTACAACAACCTCGGGAACAGGAACTTATTCTGGAAGTTCTACATACTCAAGCGGAGACCATACAGGAAGCACTTCTACAACTTCTACATATAGTGCTCCAAGCACATCTTATAGTGCTCCAGCTCCAAGCTCTGCGCCAGCACCTGCGCCTGCTGATAGTGGAGGCGGAGGGCATATGGGAATGGTAATACTTGACATTGAACCAAAAGGAATGACAGGATATATAATAAGAAATTCAGGCAAATATCGTCTGTTCTAAATTTACATTTTCAACGCAGTTTGAGAACCTGTTTATTACCTTCCCCGCCCAATAAGAGAAGGTATTTTAACTCAAAATGTTAAAGCATTTTGCCACGTTGCACTCTTGTAAACTCGGGAGACATAATAGACATTAAGCTGTTCGGAGATTGCATCTCCTCAACCCCAATTTTTCAGTAAATGATAACTCTAAATAGCTGAAAAACTGCGTTTAATGTCAAATGTTAGTTTCAATTCCGCTGCTGCCAGAAGTTGTTGTAAATGCCGTGTTGATATTGTTCTAATGCATGTTGATATTCATCGATTCTATTATGTTCCTCTGCGAAAATTTTTACCAATTTCCTACTTCTTTTATCTTGCAAAATTTCACGAAAGAATCCATATTTCTTAATCAATCGGCAGGTAGCATCATAAGCCATTTTTCTATATATTGAAGATGCTGTAGCTCCAATAGCCGCTAATCCTGTTAAACTTAAAGCAGCAATATTTACAGTGTCAATTTTTCCTTCTGATAGAATATCAACTAAGGTTATACTTGTTGTTGTACTACAAATAGTATAAGTGACAGTATTTATTGGATTAAATTGGACATATTTTTTAATGCTTTTGAACATCTTATTTACAAATTTAAATAATATACTAATATTTATAAATGTATTGCTCGGTGGATATTGTTAACTTAGAGGTTGGTGAAATAATCAAAAAAGAGGAATTTGATAAACTTCCTAAAGAAGAAAGTAATTTCCGATAAGGAACTTGACGAACAGATAAAAAAGAAACTAAAACAGAAAAAGGACTTAGAAGATTTAGCGCAAAGAACCCCATTCAAAAGTATTTCTGGAGAATGGTTTGATAATATAAGCAAGATTCATTCCATCAAGCTGTTCCAGGCAATGTAACCAATTTCCTGGCTCAGTTTTCCGTAATATTCTACTTTTTTGTAAAATATGTTTCATATTTCAATCAATAATTCATTCCTTCTCATCTTTAATACCTTTTTCAGTCAAGAAAAACATAGTTTCGTTGTCAGGCAAATTTGGAGAGTCTATAAGTTTAGCTACTCTGCTTCCTTCTTTTCCTCTTCTAAAATATAATCTATATGTAGACATATGACCTAATATATGCCCTCCGACAGGAGTTGTTGGGTCTCCGAACATCATTCCAGGATTTGCCATTACTTGGTTTGTTAGATAAACAGCCAGGTTATGTTGCTCTGCTAATTTCATCAAGTTATGAAGATATCTGTTCAATTTCTGCTGTCTATCAGCTAATTGACCCCTTCCAGCAAACTCTGCACGGAAATGAGCAGTCAAAGAATCAATAATAACTAATTTTATCGGTTCTCCTTCCTTGATAATCTCGCCTATTTTATCTAGTAATAATATTTGATGATCAGAATTGAATGCTCTTGCAACCAAAATGTTTTTAAGAACTTTTTCAGGATTAGCTCCCAGCCCATCGGCAATTTGCCGAATACGATCTGGTCTGAATGTACCTTCAGTATCAATAAAAACCGCTTTTCCAAGAACTCCTCCTTGCTCTTTAGGCAATTGAACATGCACAGCCAGGGTTAATCCCAGCTGTGTTTTTCCTGAGCCAAAAGCGCCGTAAGCTTCTGTCATTGCTTTGGTCTCAATTCCTCTTCCTCCCAGAAGTTTATTTAAATTATCTGAGCCTGTGGTAATATAGCCTACGTCTTCTCTTTTTCTGGCAAATTCAGTCCCATCTACAAAACCAAGTTTCATCAGCGCTCTCGCAGCCTGAATTGCTTTTCTAGCAACTGCCTCGCCAATACCTGCAAGTTCAGAAAGAGCAGAAGGAGACATGACTGCCATCCCCATTAAATCATAAATTCCAGCAGCTTCTAATTTTGCAGCGATTCCAGGACCTATTCCAGGAATATCAGTCAACTTATTCTCAGTAGAATCATCTTTATTATCTTCTTTTTTATCGCTTTCCGCTTTCGCCATCTTCATTATATATCATGGAGGTTTATAAACATTATACCTTTCTAAAGCATATATCAAATTACGTCGGTAAAAAAAATAATCTTAAAGATAAAAATAAAATAATTATTAAAATAAAATAAAAAAATATTTTTTCAAAATTTCTTCCAACACGTATTTTTCCCTGTATTGAAGAGCGTAAAGGCCAAAATGGCCTAATTCCTTCAACAGTAATAGAATCAGCTAATAAATGAAGCCCGTACCCTAGAAAAAAAGGAAAGACAATTAAAGGAAAAAATAAAGAAAAGAAAATTGCCAATAATGTGCAAATTGTAAAGCTATGAATCATTCCCCTATGTTTCACAACCCATTGTACGGGCCTCAAAATCTTGATTCTCCCTATTAAAGAATGTATGCTATCAATATCTGGCAGTAAGCTGCTTAGTATTGTAACAGATAAAAAAAGAAAAGAATTCTCAATATATGGAAGAAATATCAAAGACGCAAGAACTCCAAGCATAAGATGTGTCCGTGCAAGCATGATTTTAGATAATAACTAAGAATTTAAATTATGCGTTAAATTATGCGCGCCCCTCAAACTCTTTCAGCAGAGCGTCAACTGAAAAGTTTTCTATTGCCCCTATATTGAATTCTAATGTATTATATAAACTGTTATTCTTAATATTTCCTGAGAAAAATTTTTCTTCGCCCAGTATTTGTTGTTTCTGCAAAGCAAATTTTTCGATTGAAAAAATAGACTCGTCATCTAGCCCAAGAGCTCTGAGCTGTTCAAGAAACAGAACGCTTCTCAAAGAGCCCGTCCCATCATCAATAACAACGTTTAAAAGCGCGCGCCTCTGCGGCAGCACTTTTCCATGCACAGCACAGATTCCTTCGACAGCTTTTTTGCTGCAATCAGGGCACACTTCAAAATATCTAGGTTCAAACATCTGCAAAATAAATGCTCTGGTTTTCAGCGAAACCCCAGGTTTAGCATCTTTAATATAGTGTGCAGTAAACTGCTTTTCTTTTACGACTTCACCTATGGACTCGTTGCTTTTCTTAATATCGCTAAAAGCGGACAAATGCAGCTCACTGTTCCTGACACTTGCATTAGATAATTCAACAGCGCTTCCTAAACCAATCTCTCCATTCTCGACGAGGCTTATATGATGAGTATCCCACAATACTGCTCTAGTATTTCCGCTTTCATCAGCCAACAAGAAACTGCCGACTTTTCCTTCTCTCCCATTTTTATTATAACTTCTGACAGGAAAAACTTCAATGATTTTTCCAAGAACATTGACTCTTCTCATCCCCTGCACAAGCTCTGCGATTTTCATTCTTTCTTTATCAAAATGAATCCCCAGCTCCGCAGCAACAATCTGAGCTGCCCCTTCTTTAGAAACAAGCCCTGACAATTTGGCTCTTTTCGCTTCTATTTTTCTCTCAATATCGTCTAAAGTCATCTTAGAAGCAGAAGATATTCTTTCCAATAGCTGAGTGTAATTGTACATCTTTTATTCAGATGATTGGTATTTAAAAGGATTATTATTCTGTGGTTTTTCTTTGAATTATCCATCCAGTAATAAAACCAATCAAAGTATATCCTATAATTATCATTACTCCTGAAGTAACAGCGTCTGGCAAATCAATTCCTAAAATGCCAAAAACAGGAAACCGAAGAAAATAACAAAACAGAGAGAAATAGTTAGATTAGCAGATTTATGGATCAGTCATCATAGTTATGATACATATCTGGATATTTACAGCCCAATATTCCTAAGAGTCTGCGGAAAAACATTAAACCAGCTTAATAGCAAATTTAGAAAACGGGCCGGCACGCCGAGAATACGATATCACTACAAAACAGAAGAATAACAAATAAAAACAATCTATATAAACTACAGATTTTCTAAATAATTATGGCAACAGTAATAATCATGGTTAAGATAATGCCTGAATCTCTTTCAACAAATCTTTCAGATATTAAAAAAGAGACAGCTAATTTCTTAATCTCTGAAGGCGCAAAAAATATTTCATCTGAAAAAAAACCAATTGCTTTTGGACTTAAGGCTCTTTTTATAACATTTACTTTCCCGGAGGAAAAAGGAATTGAGATGGTTGAACAGAAACTCTTAGAAATAAAGGGAGTTTCATCTGTGACAATAGAAGACTATCGCAGAGCATTTGGATAGAATTCTGGACATAGAATTTAAAAAAGTAATTTGTTCTTACTGCGCGTAAATTGACAACTTATATAAATTGCTATGTGCTCAAATAAGAATGATGCACAATCCTGCACTTGTTCCAGCACCGTACTATCCTGATTCCCAAACTATCCTCAGCGCAATAAATGAAATAGACGAGGCGAGATTAAAAAGGGAAACGTCTCTGAAAAATGTAGGCAGTTTAGTAATGTCATTAAAATCCCACCTTCCTTTTCTATCAAAAATAGCGGAAGGACAGTATCCCTTTTCCAGCTACGACTTTTTTGGTTGTAATCCGCTCATTAGTACTGTAAGAAAGTTTTACAACTTCTCAGATAAAGAAATAAAAGAAAGCGGTAGAACATCTATGATTGAATTTGCCTCGGACATGAAATCATGTATAGAAGATATCGTCCAACACTATGAAGAATTTAGACAATCTCCAGATGACGACACTGTTCAAAAAAAAATAAGTAGACTAATGACTTTTTCTAGCATTCTTTTAGAAGAATCACATAGTAATCAATACTAAAAGAAGTATGTAAACGGCAAAACCTCTATAAACTACTCTTTCCTCAAAAAAATAATGGTTTTAACACACGAACAAATATCAGAAATAAAAGAGCAGCTTCGTACTCAAGTTCAACACTTGCCTCTACAGCAGAAAGAAAAAGCTCTTCAGCAAATAGACTTAATGCCCCCCGAATCTCTTGAAGCATTTGTCAATCAACAAAGAGAAAAAAATCATGGTAAAAATTCTGATAAAACAGTATTCCGTATGATTGTAGATGGAGAGATAGAATCTGTAAAAATAGATGAAAATAGCTCTGCAATAGCTGTTCTTGATATTACTCCAGCATCTCCAGGCCATACAATAGTCATACCTAAAAACCCAGTTTCTGATGCAAAATATCTGCCAGTTCCTGCTTTTTCATTGGCGAAAAAAATTGCAAGAAAAATTGCAGGAAAATTAAAATCGTCTTCAGTAAGCATATTGACAGAAAATAAATTCAATGAAGTAATTATTGTTCTCCTGCCTTCTTATGACAAAAAAATTTCTCTAGAATCTACAAGAGTAAAATCATCTATTGAAGAGTTGGAAGAATTGGCTAAAAAGATTCGCCCAATAAAGAAGATACCCAAGATTAAAATAAATAATAAATTACGCGTGAAAGGTCCAGTCCCAAAATTGCCGCGGCGAATCCCATAATAGAAAGAGATATAAAAAACGCAGGTACAAAGGGAATTCCTTCTTTAATCATCACTTTTTTTCTCGCTCTGCGCAGCGTTCTAATATCCTCTATACTCAAACCATGTGCGCTTTTCTTTATCCATCTGTTTCTGACAAAAACATTTTTCGCCAGCCAATCTCCCACGCTTAAATTTTTAGGAGCAATTAGTTTAATCATACAGCTTTCTTCAAGTGCGCGTAAATAAATAAAAAGAAATGGAGTAGCTAAAAATAAAATACTAAAAAAGATCGTAAAATAAATAGAAAGATAGAAAGATAGAAAGATAGAGAGTATTGCTAATACAAAAATACTCGAGATTAATAGAGATTTGTACTTTTTCATACAGGTAAAAAAAGAAGCTTTAAACTGCTCTCTATTTTTACCAACTAAAAAAACGCTATATGCTAAGCTATAAACAGAGCCAAATAAAAATAATAAAAAAATAAATCCTCCTAAGTAAAATATGGTATTTGATAGATTGACAACAGGTAATAAGGTACCTATTCCCATAAGTAATTTTGCATCTCCGCCTCCGAAAATTCCGCCATAATAAAAAGTCAGCGCAACTAAATAAAAAGCTCCGAACCCTACTAGCCCGAAAAGAAAGAAATTCCAGTTATTAAAAATGGCAGAATAAAACATTCTATAAGCTAAAGAAAAAGTAATCAGGCTGAAACTTAGCCAGTTAGCGACTTCTCTCGTTCTCAAATCTTGAATTGCGGCAAATCCTGTCCAGATAAGCGCCAAATAGAAGATAAAATAGTACTCCTCCATCTTTTCTTACAAACAATAACGTTTATTAAGTTTCTGTTATTCAAGAAATAAATGAAAGAGGATTTATCTGTACAAAGAGCCCTGATTAAGAAATACATATTCTGGATAGTTGCAATCCCACTAGTTATCTTTTCATTGATTATTATCAAATCTTATATAATCGCCATTATCTCAGCATTCATCCTCGCATATTTAATACAGCCCATATATAAAAAATTATCAATGGGGCGCAGGTCTAAAACCGCGGCCCTTCTATGTGTTTTGCTTGTTGCTTTAATTATCCTGCTTCCAGTTATTATAATTGCTAATACAATAATTCAACAGGCAAGCTCTATAGCCAATATTCAAGACAACATAGAACCTTTTAAGAAACTTCTATCATCCACTCCATTTAAAGATATAGACTTCAGCACTCTAAAAGAGAAAGGACTTTCTTTTCTGATAGCTTCTCTTACAGCAACAATAAAGCAAATACCAAATTTAATAATAAATATTGCTGTCGCTCTCTTCGCCTTGTACTATATGCTTCTATACAGCGAAAACATAAAAAAGGAAATGGAAAATTATATTCCGTTTAGAGATAAAAAGCGAATTGCAGAAGAAATCTCCTTAATCACAAAAAACATAATGTATGGATATGTTTTAATTGCAATTATAGAATTCATAATTGCATTAATAGGCTTTTGGATCTCTGGAGTTGAGTACGCGCTGATATTTGCCCTTTTAATAGCATTGCTTGCTTTTGTTCCTGCTTTGGGTCCATTCTTGGTTTGGGCGCCACTTTCTCTATTTTATTTGCTCACCCAAAACTACAATATGGCAATTGGTGTTTTGATTACTGGGATAGTAATAAGTGTTTTCATAGATACATTCATCGCCGCGAAGATTATAGAGAAAAAAACGAAAATTAATCCTTTGATATTCCTCCTAGGTGTTCTAGGGGGCATTCCTATTTTCGGAATCTTCGGTTTTATAATCGGTCCGTTGATATTAATATATACTGCAAAACTGCTTAAAGAGATAATGATTCAAGACTAAAGTTCTTTCTTCTCTGTGGCCAGAATCATGCTTCTGTATTTTCCGCCTTTTTTATACTTATTGAACCGCGCTTTAGCTTTTTTATCATTCTTGCTTTTTCTTTTATTATAGAAAGCGTAATCCATAAACAAAAAAGATAAAGATGATTTAAATAGTTTATTAACCCGGTGCTCTCTAAAAAGTCTATAGCGTATAGAAAACAAAGAAGACATCTATCTATAATATATGGCTCCACTATGACATCTTGCTTGCCATTTGAGGTGTGAAGGACGTCACATCATGAAGAGACGTAATAAATCAATACTGTGGAATAATTATTATATAATACATGTAAGGTAAGGTTTTTAAAGTAAGAATATATAGTAATTACATGGATGAAAAGAAAAGTACTTCTGGATTTGGCCTAGCTAGTTTTATAATCAGCATTATATCTATAGGAATAATTTTTATTAAGATTTTAAATGTATTAGCCATTCCTTTATCAATTTTAGGAATAATTTTTGCAATTGTGGCTTTAGTAAAAATAAAGAAGTCAAGTCAACCTGGTAAAGTTTATGCAATAATAGGCTTAATTCTAAGTATAATTGTATTGATTATCGCATCTATAACTTTACTTTGGATATTTTTTGCAGTTAAAAAAGCATTGACTAGCACAGAAAAAGAATTGACTAGCACAGAAATTCCAGATCTTACATTCAATGCTGAAATAAAAATAGATTACATAGCTACTGATTGTTATTCTCAAGATCATTGCTATATAGATTATATCCAAGGCAATATATCTAATAAAGGCGGTGATATAATTAGGAATCCTCAATTTAAGTATACTCTTTATAACAAGGATTCTGGTCAAATTGTTGCAGATTATCTCGGTTTACCAAAAGGATCTTGGGTTGATGGTAAAATACTTAGTAATCAACGTGTTGAATTTCTCGATGCTGATGTATTTCTAACAAAAAATCTTCAGAAAGGAGAGTATAAATTAAAAGTTGAAGTTGAAGATTCATTAACTTCAAAAATAGTTACTTCCGCAGAAGTTAATGTTATATTAGAGTCTGCAGTCGATCAACTTAGGAGAGAATATTCTTAATCTTTACCCACCGACCTTATAAAATTCAGTTGGGCAACCACACTTCAGCCAGCATCTAAAAAAAGCATATTTCCCCTCGCAAGGTCTTTAGTAGCTATCTCGCGCTTCTGTTGAAGCCACTTAAACCTTACTAAACGGCAAATCGTCAAGAACTTTTAGTTCTTGAACGCCATCAAGAATTAGGAATTCTTAATGTCCTTGATTATTCCATAATAATTTTATTCCGTATAAAAACAGCAGTTGGTCTAAGTTTCAGGCATAATATCAAAAAGTAGCCTGCATCCGACAATACAATATATAACTGGATTATTTATATTACTCATACTCGCTGAAGTATTAAGCAGAATAGGAAATAAATTTACACATAGCCTAACAAAAAGATACTTTATTAAAGTTTCGTTTTGCGCGCCGTCGGGTGGGGGACGGCGCGCGTCTTTACCATTATTTTAAAAAACTATAAAGTAGTTACAATAGAAAGATTTATATATCTAAATTTTAATGAATTTTAATGATTAAAATAAAACCTAGTAAAGGAAGAACCTGGCTCACTGCAGAATATAAAGGACAGGAAATAAATTTTGCTTACCCTGGTTTTGAAGGGTCGCGCAGAAAAGTATTTGAAGAGATCAATTCGAACAATGAATTGAGACCGGCTGAAGGTATAGAATTAGCACTGTTATCTTATTGTGCCTATGAAGGCAATGGGCATGAATGGAAAGCAGTTAGAGATTCATTTCTTTTAGACCATGTTTTATTTCCCTCAAGAAATTTATGGATTCCCAAAGGTCAAATACCAACAAACGAGAATCTCTCAGGCGTCTTAGTTGAACGTGATACTGGAGGTTCTGGATTATCAACAAGGATGAGCGTTCCAGACATTTCTACATGGATATTAACCGAAGAGGGATTATATATATCTCCAGATAAAAGAAAAATTTTCGCGCCAAAATCTTCTTATTCTGAAGAGTTTGAGAAAGATGGTTTTGCAATAGCCACATTAACTGTTGAAGGAGCAAGACTATACAATTTAGCATCAGGCATCGCAAATAATGGTTTTAACGATATCCCAGAAGAAATAAGAAAAGATTATATCAAAAATCGTCCAGGAGTCATACCTACAAAGAAAGCTACTACTATAAAGGTCGATGTTGATAAACTCGCTCAACCTGACCAAAGAACTTCTAATTTAGTTGTTGGATTTGATTTTGAACTAAGAGGAGAATCTTATGACGATGGTGGTTTTGTATATGCTGTTAGAAAAAATTAGTTTTTCATAATTTAGTTATCGCGCCGTCGGGTGGGGGAAGGATATTCTTGCGATGCTATCTCTGACAATTTTGGTTAAGCAAGATTAAACGCCGAAGGCGTAATGTTTGCAGAATAAGTTAACAGAACCCATCCAAGTAATATGTTACAAAACATGGGCTTAACCGCAGGAAAATCCTTCACATCTCAAGGGACACTCAATCTCCAGCCTGTTATCATTACACTTCAATTTTGTTCCAGAAATACTCTGCTCTTTGCAGCAATATGTTATCTTATCTTCTCCTTGACAAGCAATCTCACACGCTTTCTTCACAGCACTGCCCTCTACACTTTGAAGCAGTGGGTCAGTTGTGCTCTTAAATTTCTTAAATCCTCCCGTTACAGCATAAAGCAGCCCAATTAAAATAACTATTCCTAATATTATCAAAATAAGAGTAGATATTGCTAATTCCAGTCCTTTTTTATTTATCATTGTTTTACCTCCTGTATTTATCATTTTTTTATTTAGGGAGTTTAGTTGGATCACAATTTTTCTCGGCATCACTACACAATTGTCCATTTACTTTAGCTAGTTTTGCACAGTCTTTTTTTCCTTTCTCACCGGATAATTCATTAATAAGTTTAGTGCATTGCACTTGTTCGGGCTTCTTTCCTGCATTTAATGAACAGGCGGCGGCCGTATCTGTCCAGGCAGCCGTTTTGCTTTTAGCATCTTCATCCAATCCTCTTTGAACCCTGTTGTCTTCACAGTTAATATATTCTGTTTTACCATCAATTTTGATTTTTTTGAAAGTATCGCAATAATCAACTTTCAGCCCAGTTTTTGCAGCAATATTACAGCCTTGCGCAACAGTTTCTAAACTCTGTCCTGGCAGCAAGTTTATCTTTTCAAAAATAAAATTCAAATTCCCAGTAACTCCTAAAATCAAAACAACTACAACTACAACACCTAAAACAATTATAAGAAGAGTGCCTATTGAAATACCTTCTTGCCCTTTTCTATTCATCCTCTTTTCAACAGCCATATATTATTCATTCCTCAATTCTTTATAAATCTTATGTACTTCTCCATTTTCTCTAAATTCTATAACCAAATCAAAATTTCTCTTTATTTTGTTCTTTCCGCTCTGCGCCCTGACAAACAAGTCATCTATTTCCAGCACAAACAAACCGCGCCTTTTTTCAAAAACAAATTCTCTATTCCGGATTTTTCCAAAGAAATTTCCAAGATTATCCATGCGCATATCTTTCAAAGCAGTAATTTTAATAAAATTTTCTTTCACTTCCTCTGGTTTGCTTTCGACTATTGCTTCTTTTCCAGCCAATTCTGCGGTTTTAACAATATACTTATAATTAAATTCCGCCTCTGAAACGGCATTAGAGATGGCATGGGAGAGATTATTTCTGAGGTCATTATAGCCTGCAAAAGCAAATAAAGTCATAACCATTAATCCTAAGGCAACCATAAATAAAAGGATAGTTGGAACATTACCTTTTTTTTCATAAAGGCCCATTACAAACACCTCCCGTAATAAGAAGTAATCTCTCTTTTTTCTCCATCAACAACAACTAAAACCTTTGATGAGCTATCAAAATATTCTTTCATTTTATCACGCATTCCGCCCAAAAACTCAGGAGTATCAATACCTTTGCGGGCAACTAAATTTGAAATTTTGCCTTTTTCTTTCATGAAAAAATAACTGCGAAAAGCAGTTCCTTTAAAAATACTTAAAAACAAACATATTTTTTCTTCGTCGGAAAAAGCATTGTCATTTAAAAGAAAATCTTCAATACCCTTGTCAAATATATATCTATAGTAAGAAAAGTCCTTGTCCTGCTTTCCGGCTCTTATCATTCCTTCTGCAAGAGAGATTTCTTTTCTTTTATCATTCGAAATTGCAAAGATTCTTCCTCCTCCGGTAAAGGGTCCTTTATCCACTATTATATAATCCTGCTCCAGAAAAAACTTTCCTTGTAATTTGTATGCCTCTTCTGGATTTATTTCATTTAGTTCTCCCATACTAACATCTATTTCTTTCAGCAAAATATCTAAATTTGTAGCAAAAGATTCTTGATTGGGTGAAGTCGGATTCTTAAGATTTGAAAGCCCGACAGATAAAATAATAAAAACCGCCCCCATGAAAAAAATCAGAAGAAAAACAGGGAAAAAGCTAAAAGCCTGATCCAGCTGCGCTTTTTTATTAAAAATTTTCTTCATGCTTTCAGCCCTTCCTGCCCTTATTAAAACTGCCCGCTAATATATCAAATTTATCTTTTCCTTTAAAAATATTTTTAATTGCACATTTTTGAGCTTCAGGGTTTTTCTTATTTCCCTTAAATAAACAGCTCTCAACTTTTCCTTTGTTTACTGAAAAAACTTCTTTATCATTTTTTAATATTTGAATAATAGAATATTTTTCAATGGCGTTTTTGTTCAGCCCGCATTGCTGATATGCTTTTTCGAAATCAACTTCTTTTTCAAGAATGCACTTTTCCAGCCTATAAGCTAGAATTTCTGCCTCATTTTCCATGAAATTGCTGTTTTTTGCTCCGAAGAATAAGTAAACTCCTAAGGCGATAACTCCAATTATAAACGCCATTAAGAACAAAAAAGAAAAGCTCATCGTCGCAGGACCCCCCACATTACCTTTTTTCATTTTCACGCTCCTTTATTTCATTTGGCGTACTTTGTTCCGTTAGTTTGGGCTCTTTAATTTTAAAACTAAGGAGGTTCTCTGGCTGTCCCAACTCCAGCTCCAAATTAACAACATCAACATCCTGAAAATAAGAAACGCAATTTTTCCTAGTGGGAGACAATTTCACGCACACCTCATTATCTAAGTTGTCAATAGAAAAAATCTCACTGGAACTAGCAACTTTGTTTCTCTTGGCAATTTCTGTTGCAAGCTGTACATCTATTATAACTTCCTCTCCAGGCTCACTCAAATCGATTAATTTTGCAATTTCTTGCGCATAAAATTCTCCCCACACACCAGCTCCCTGCTTTTGATCAAACACGAAATAAATTATCCCAGCTGTAAAAATGAATAAAAGGAGAATATAGACTACGTTACTCATTAAAAGACTGTCATCATAATTTTCTTCTGCTCTTTTATTCATTTTAATTTTGCTCATCAAGAGAGGAAATATCACTAATAACTAAAGTTTTTTTGTCCTTCATTTCAACTTGTACTTCAATAAGAGTTCCTTTAAATTTAATATATTCTGCCTTTCCTTTCTCAGAGGGAGTCCCGCTATAAATATCCCCCGCCCCCAAACCTGCTTGCTCTGCTCTTGCATATTTCTCAAAATTGACCCCTCGGACTTCAATTTTAGAAAATTCAGGGAACCTGCAAATACCTGTAGATTGGCAGAGCGATATAAGTTTATCCTTTGAATCTCCTATATTAAGAGAGGCCTTGCATATGCAGATGCAGCTTTTGAAATAGCATTTTTCAGGTTTGTTAGATTCTTTTTCTTCAAGCCCCCAGGCAGTCAAATACCAATCTTTTGGCCCGTGAATAGGAAAAGAAGTTTTTCCAACATTATCTAGAGCATTAATCTTTGATTCGACGCTGTCCAAAACATTTTTTGCGCTCTCTCTATCCTGATAAATATAAGATTTCACAGCCCCATATACTCCAACAGACAGTAATGCTAAAGCAATAACTGCAATAATAACCCCTAGTGTATTTGAAGCGAGAATGCCTTTCTGATTCATAATTCAATTTCCTCCCTGAATAATCGGGCATAACGCATCAATATCATTGATATTATAATTAACACCTTGCACTAACGAACACCCATATTGCGCATCTTTATCGCCAGAAGTAAACTGACCACAGTGGCCGATTGCAGCAAGCTGTCCCTGCCTCACATTATAAACTCCATAACCTACGGCAGCACTTCCTGCTACTAAAGAAACAACTGCGCCTGTAGGGTGAAAGATAATTTTTGTGGCTATATTTCTAACAACAGGAGTCACAAAAGAAGTTACTCCAAGAGTTAATCCTACTTCTGATGCCCTTGATAGATAATCTTTTATACTCTCTGTCTTAATTTGGCTGAACACAAACACCATCTGTCTATTCACACATTTGCCATCTATTTTTTCTTCACATGAAGAAGACCATTCCTCGAATTTCACTTTAGAAAGCCTATCGGTCTCAGACTCAACATTATTGTCATCTCCGAGGATCTTGTCAATTTCTTCATTGTATTTTTCGTAAGTGAATCCACTGTCAACCTTTGAATAAGAGTTTACACTTTTATCAGTAAAGGCTTGTAAGTAGGTCAAACTGCTTCCTGGAACTTGATGCGTTCTCATATATTCATTAATGTCTATATTATCCAGAACGTTTTTATTGACGCCTTTGTCAATAGCAACTCTGGAGCATATAACGCAAGCGACTTTCCCCGATGCGGCTCCTGAAACTGTATATAAATTATGGAATAAATCAACTTTGCCCTGCCCCATTATGTTCCAGCAGTCATACATTGCCTGCGCACTTGCTTCTTCAATCATTACAGCTGCTTCCCTTATTTTTTCAGGATTATCATTTTTTGGGTTTCTGATATCAGGAATTTTTATAAATTGGGCTTTCTCTCCTGCAAAAGCTTCTTCACACTTTCCTTTTCCAGAAGTCAAGCAGATTTTTTTTGTCTGGCATTTTAAAGGAACTGTGTGCTGTACACTCTTAGGTGCGGTCGCTCTAGTTATAACTGAAAGTTTACAAGTCTCATCAGTTATTAGCTCACTAAAATAAAGATTGCGGACAAGAAAGGCAAGAATGATTAAAAAAGCAGCGATAATTAAAATTAAAGGAATAACCACTGCCGAACTAAGCTCCCCTTTTTTCATGTAATCATAAAGAAATCTGACTTTATAACAATTACGCCGTCTGCTTATTAATTAAAAACCAAATAGAAGTTCCTAATAAGATCAAAAAAACAATCCAGAGTATAATGCTTACTATGCTTGTTCCACTCAATTCAGCTCTTTTATTTTTCTTTATAGTCACATTCACCTCCCTCCCATTTTTTGGCAAGATTAACAATAAGATCCTGATCTCTTTTATTAATGCAGACCATTATCTCTTTCTTATCTTTTAGACTAGAATCAGAATAATAAACAAATTTAATTGGCTGCTTCAATACCGAATCCCTCCACTCTTCTGCCTTTTGCACAATTTGCTTTTCAATATCGTCTGGATTTTCTATTCTAGAAAATTCAGATTCATAATTAATTATAATATTTGATTCTTCAGATCCGACAAGAGCTTTATCATATCTATCTAAACTTGACGTTCTGACAACATCGTCATATCCTTCTCTATTCGGCCATTTGTACAATTTTCCTTCATGATCAAGCAGGTATTCTGCATTTGTTTCTTGGCCAATTGATGCGGTTAGAAATATATAAAATCTAAACGTATTTTTATCATATTTATCAGGCCCCTTTCTAAAGCCTTTAATTTCAATGCCTCCCTTTCCTCCATCCAAACGCATAATATTTTTTTGTATTCTATTTTGAGTAAAATAAGAATAAAAAAACACACTCCCAATTTCGTCATGCAAGAAAAATTTATCGTTTAATTGTAAGTCTGATTTTCTTCTTGGATCATTTGCTTTAGGCAGAGGCACGGGATTCCATCTGTTTCCGTCATAATATTCTATTGCTTCGCTGCCCAATCTAAATCTAAAAATCTCCTCTTCAACAGCAACTGGCTTTGTCAAGTTAAATCCTAAAGAATCAAAAAAAGGATTTATCCTGCCTTGAAAAAAATAGAACAGAAACCAAGCAACCAACACAAGAATAACAAACGCTAATATTCCTAATAAAAGAACGTTAAGGCCCACTTCTCCTTTTTTAGAAAGTGAACACTTCATCCAAACCTCAGAGTTTTTGTGATAAAATCTGAGACAGCATCTAATTTTCCAGAGAGCAGCAAATATAGTATAAAAACTAAAGCCAGCACAATCAGAGCAATAATCCACGGGATGACCGCCCAGGTTAGTTCTCCTCTTTTGTGTCCCATGTTTATAATCCTTTATTAATATTAATAAATCTACCTCTTCAGAAAATTATTGCGTTTCTACTGCAGCACACGAAAGAAATATGGCTTTTATCTATAAAACACAAAGATGAATGCGATGATTATATAAAAAGAGGATATTATAAAGATATTAATTTATTTTAACTTTATGTTTTCTTTCAAATTCTTGCTTAGTTAGATACTCTCCGGCTTCTATATATTTAGATTCTTCTTGTAATTCCTTTATCAGTTTTTTATTCATAAGAATTGCTAAATTCTCAATTACCTCTCTCAAACTGTTTACGTCATTTCTTAATTCTATTATTTCTTTTGTTTGTTCCATTTTTTATTAGTCTCTTAGTTAGCTTATATATTTTTCAGGTCTATTTCATAATTGAATAAAACCTCGTTCAACCTAAACAATCAAACAAACTTTGTTAGAATTTTTGAAATTTCAGGAGTAATTTATCTTTCACCTTCTTAGCTAATAATCAAAAAATGTTATTTTTCAGAGAAACTTTCTAGAGAGCTGGAAGAACCGCATCATTTATAACTTCATTTACCTTCTTCTTTTAAATAAAAGATGGGAAGCGTCGACGATATACTAGATAAGTATAAGCAGAAAATAGAGTCTCAAATAGAATCTTCAGGAAAACAAGCCGGATATTCTCCAGACTATGTACAGTTCAAAAAAGATATGCTTCCTGAGATCTCCCGTTATGAAAGATGGGTTAAGTCTTTGGGAAATCTAATAAAAATAAAGATGGCAGAAAAAGACCGAGTTAGAGTAGAAAAGTTTCTAAAAATTGCCCATCTAGAAGTTGAGCCGAGCCAAGCTTTAACATTATCAATTGTTTCTATGTTAATAGCTTTTTTTGTAACAGTATCTATTGGCGTTGCCATATATTTAATAAACGGCTCTATTCAACTTTTATTTTTGTTTTTAGGAGTGATGGCGAGCATGTTCATATTCTATTATACTTATACTATGCCGAAAAGACTGGCAAATATTTGGAGGATGAAAGCATCGTCACAGATGGTGCCTGCAATTCTATATATTGTTGTATATATGAAACATACTTCAAATCTCGAAAGGGCCGTTGAGTTTGCATCTCAGCATTTAGAAGGCCCTCTAGCTTTAGACTTCAAAAAGATTTTTTATGATGTAGAAATAGGAAAATATCCTACAATAAAACAATCTTTAGACTCATACTTAGAAAGTTGGAGAGACTATGCTCCTGAATTTATAGAATCATTCCATTTAGTAGAATCTTCTCTCTACGAACCTTCCGAAAACCGCAGAGTTCAGATATTAGAAAAATCCCTGCAGGTAATTTTAGATGGGATATATGAAAAGATGCTTAAGTATAGCAGAGAAATCCGCTCTCCTCTAACAAACATTTACATGTTGGGGATTATTCTTCCAACTCTAGGACTTGCACTTATTCCTCTCGCTTCAACTCTTCTACAAGGAGTGATTCAATGGCAACATATATTTATTTTATTTAATTTTTTAATCCCTCTATTCGTCTTTTATCTTGCCTCAGAAATACTTCTCAAACGCCCAGGAGGATATGGAGAAAGCTCGGTTCTTGAGTTAAATCCAGAATATAAAAAATTCACTTCTAAAAAACCATGGATTACTGCGGCGCTCATTTCATTGCCCTTTCTGATAATTGGCCTGCTTCCTTTCATATTTCAAATAGACTCCTTAACTTCTTATTTTCATATAAAAAGTGATTATACTTTTGAAGAAATAGGAATAGAAAACGATGCATTTAGAGCTACAAAACTTTTTGAGTTCAAGGTTATTGATGGAAAGAAAATCGGGCCCTTTGGCCCCCTATCCACGCTTCTCAGCTTATTTGTGCCGTTTTCAATAGGTCTTTTTTTCTTTTATGCCTACAGAAAAAAAACATCAGAATTAATTAAAGCCAGGAATCAGACTAAACAGCTAGAAGAGGAATTTACCAACTCTCTTTTTCATATTGGCAATAGGCTTGGCGACGGAATTCCTGCGGAAATTGCTTTCGGAAAAGTTGCAGAATCTACTCAAAGCCAGATAACTCACAGCTTTTTTTCCATTGTAAACCAAAATATCCAACAGATGGGAATGCCACTAGAGTCAGCAGTTTTTGACAAAAAACGAGGAGCAATTACATATTACCCTTCAGCTTTAATTGCTACATCAATGCGCATTTTGGTAGAGTCCGTTAAAAAAGGCCTTCAAGTCGCCGCCAGATCATTAATGTCTATTTCAGAATATGTAAAAAACATCCAAAAAATAAACCAGCGCCTTAAAGACCTACTGGCAGAAGTTATTTCAGATATGAAATCCAATATGACTTTCCTTGCCCCCCTTCTAGCAGGAATAGTAGTCGGTTTATCAACAATGATAACTTTAATTCTAAATAAAATACAAACAATAAGTGCTTCGGCAGGCTCTGAGCAAGCGGCAGGCAGTCTTGGTTCAATAGAGAACATTGTGCAGATATTTGATATTACTAAGATGATTCCTCCCTATTTTATGCAAATTAGCATAGGAATTTATGTAATTGAAATAATCTTTATTCTTACTTCTGCTCTTGTAACTGTTGATGTGGGAAGAGACCCATTAAAAGAAAAATCAGAATTGAGTAAAAACTTAAGGATCGGAGTTCTTTTATATACGGCAACTGCTTTGGCTTCAATTCTTGCTCTAACTGTTTTGGCTGCAATTGCTCTTGGAAATATATAAGGGCTGGACAGTTTTTACCTTGGTAATTAGAAAATGAAAGTACTTGTTTGTTCTTCAGGCGTATAGTTTCGCAACAAGTTGCTCGATAATTTATCTAAAACTTACACCCATATTCATGTAATGGCAATAGAATTAGAGAATCAACGCTTGTTATTGACTGAAAGGAAAATTCATGAACTTTATCACTTAAATGCATCATTATTTTTATGGATAAACGGTTGCTATGAGGAGTTACATTCTATCCTATAAGAATAAAATATCTAAGAAGTATTTTTTCTCAAAAATTAGGCTATCTCGTCACTACCAATCATTGAATTTGCTGATTCTGTATTTGATGATGGAATTTCCATATTTTCTTCATGCACAGGCAAAGACCCTCTCTGGACTATAAATACATCTCCTATGGATTTCACGAACTGATGGGGAATAATTACTCCTCTGGCTCCGCCTAAATGTGAAATAAAGTCTGAACTGATTCTAATGCGCCACCCTTCTATTTTGTTGTCAACAAGACTAACTTCTTCAACCTGCCCAAAAAAATCTCCATCCGAAGTATAAGCCTTCTTACCTATAACATCACTGAATTTTTTTATTCTTAGCATATAATATGCAAATAATAGCACTATTTATACTTTATGTTGCTAGGGACTATGTGGAAAATTAATCAAACTCCGAGCAAAACCGAGGAGGCGAGGTACAAACCCGAAAGGGTTGGTGATAAATCAAAAATGCGCAATATTTATATAAAAAGAAAGTGAGTAAAATACAGACAAAAATGAATAAAAATGAGCCGATTCAAATTATCGCTGCGATTGTTGTGTTATCTGCAGCAATTTTAGCAATGATAAATAGTCAGAGTATTCAGCAAAAAATGATATTACCAGTTTCTTTTTCTTTGATCATAATTGCAGTAAATATTCTCGCCAAAAAAATTTCTGCTTATCTCTTAGATTCTAATATAGAACATGAAATATGGAAAGTAAGTCAAGTTGGGCTTAAGTCAACATGGCCATGGCGTTTTAAAAAAGAAGTGCCAGCAGGCATAATTCTGCCGTTATTGGGCGCGCTGGCTTCAATAATAATAAATACTCCGGTTTTGCTCTTAGCTATTCTTACCTATGAATCTAGGGCCTTAAAAACCCGGGCCGCGAAACGTTTTGGATATTACAGCTACACAGAAATGACTGAATGGCATAATAGCATAATTGGAGCAAGCGGGATAATTGCAGTTTTTATTTTATCAGCATTCGCTTACTTAATTGGCCAGGAGACACTGGCGAAGATTGGAGTATATTATTCATTCTGGAATCTTTTGCCTATTTCGAAACTCGACGGCTCTCAAATTTTCTTTGGATCTAAAATTCTATGGTCTGTGCTTGCAGCAATTTCTTTAATCTTTATCTTTTTAGCGCTCATTATTCCCTAGAGCAAAAAATTTAAACTACGATTCAGCCGAATATGCATGATACCTATAATACCAAGAGAATATCAAAAAAAAATATTTGAGACCGCGAAACAGAGAAACACATTAATAGTGCTTCCCACAGGTCTTGGCAAAACTCTAATAGCACTTATGCTTGCAATTGAACGGCTTAAAAAATATCCTAAAACTAAAATACTCTTTCTTGCCCCAACTCGTCCTTTAGTAGAACAGCATTTTAATTATTTCAGAAATAATCTTCCTGAATTGTTTGCGGATTTGCAGATTTTTACAGGAGAAATACCTGCTGAAAAACGCAAAAAAATATGGGAAACAGCAGAAATTATTTTCTCAACTCCGCAATGTATTGCTAATGATATTGAAAGAAAGCTCTATTTTCTATTGGAAGTCTCTCTTCTTATAATTGATGAGGCTCATCGGTGCCTCAAAAATTATGATTATACGAAAGTTGTAAAGGAATATAAACAGAACTCGAGCTATCAACATATTATAGGGCTCACTGCTTCTCCTGGCTCGGATAAAGATAAAGTAAAGCAGATTTGCAGTCATTTGAATATTCACGAAATTGAACTACGTACAAGAGATTCCGAAGATGTTAAGCCTTATTTGCAGGACTTAGAATTTGATAAAAGAGAAATTCCATTTCCGCAGGAGTTCATTGAAATTAGGATATTGTTAAAAAGAATATTAGATTCTCGTATAGAACAACTTAAACATAGAAATCTTCTGTTTGGCCCGGCAAATAAAATAACTCTCCTGAAACTACAGTCTTCGCTCGCTGCACGGGCATCTCAAAAAAACTTTAATGTTTTACATGGAATGTCCTTAACAGCACAGGCAATAAAGATAGCTCATGCAATAGAACTGTTGGAGACACAGACATTGTCGGGGTTAGAAAAATACCTTAAGGAGCTCATAAAACAAGCGCAGGAAAAAAAGTCTAGAGGGGTCCAAACCTTGGTCAACACTCCAGAATTTAAAGCAGCAATGATTTCTCTTGAAAAATTAAGAAATGATAAAGTAGAACATCCTAAAATTGAAGAATTAGCGGTTTTAATCGAAGAACAATTCAAAAATAATAATAAATCAAAAATAATCGCATTTACACAGTTTAGAGAAACCGCGACAACAATTATGAAAAGAATAAACCAGATAGAAGAAATAAGACCGGCGGTATTTGTTGGTCAGGTAAAGAAAGGGGGTACTGGCCTTTCTCAGAAAGAGCAAAAAGTTATAATAGAAAAATTTAGAACTGGGGAGATCAATGTAGTCGTGGCTACTTCTATAGGAGAAGAAGGACTTGACATACCAGAAGTCAATACTGTTATATTTTACGAGCCGATTCCATCTGCAATTAGAAAAATACAGCGCGGGGGAAGAACTGCCAGACTTGCGCCCGGAAAGATAATTATTTTAATGACGAAAGACACCAGAGATATAGCACATCATTACGCTTCTTCATTTAGAGAGAAAAAAATGCTGGGCGCCATAGAAAAAATAAAAGAAGAGTTGAAAGACAAACCGCTTATTCTCAAAGATTTCCTGCCAAATGATGTTTCATGATATATTCTCAAGAAAAACAGCAGAGAAGAAGTCTGAAAAAATAAAGATAGTAGTAGACAACAGAGAAAGAAATTCTTTAGTGGTGTACGGATTAATGGATGCGAATTTTGAAATACAGTTTGAGCAACTTCAAATTGCGGACTATCTTATAAATAACGTAGCAATAGAAAGAAAAACTATCTCGGACCTGCAATCATCAATTGTTAATAAAAGAATATTCTCTCAGATAGATGCGCTGAAAAAGTATCCAAAATATTTATTATTAGTGGAAGGATATAATAACGAAAAAGTCGGGAGCCGCAAAATACACGAAAATGTTCTTCGAGGATTTTTGCTCTCTGCATCGCTTAATTACTCAATTCCGCTAATATTCACCAAAGATGAAAAAGATACTGTTGCTTATATGTCTCTCCTAGCAAAAAAACAATCGAAAAATGAAATGTCTATGCGCCCTCAAAAAACAGCTAAAACAAAACAAGAACAAATTCAGTATATTCTTGAAGGATTTCCCTCTATAGGCCCGGTAGCTGCAAAAAAACTCATTGCAAAATTCAAATCAATAAGGAGTATAGCCAACGCCCCTATTTCAGAAATTGAAGATATTCTAAAAAAAAGAGCTAAAATATTTAATGATCTTCTCAACTGAAATTTCGGCCAGTCTGTTATATTAAAGAATACTCTTCTACTATCTCATAAACCGGTCCAGAATCCAGCAGCGTAGACTTCATCAAAAAGAATTTATCTATCAGCGAGGATATCTTCCTAATGTGAATATTTTTTACATGCTCTTCAAACACTTTTTTATCTTTTACATACTTAATTCTAGAAATTGTTAAATGAGACATAAATCTTTTTTCAGGAGGAAAAACTTCTGCTAATGCATCATCTATTTTGCGCTGCAGCTCAAAAATTTGCTTTCCTGTTGCCTTCATCCAGATAATTCTCGGATTTCCTAAATTATGAAAGATTCCTATTCTCTCTAAATGTGTTTGAAATGATGAAAAAATGATTTTTCGCAAGCGCTTTTTAGTCTCTGCCATTTTTTTCGATTCAATCTCTCCTAAAAACTTCAAAGTAAGATGTAAATTTTCTAGATCAGTCATTTTCCCTGTAAATTTCCAATTTCCAAGCAGCTTCTGCACTCTTGCAATTTCCTTAACAACTTCATTGGAAAAAAGAATACAAACAAATGCTCTGGTTAATTCTTCATTCCTAAACTCTATGTCTCCCATAAATCCTAGATAAAAAAACAGATTAATAATTCTATCTCTTTATTGAGTTGTGATACTTATAACATTAGCCAGTGTCTAACCACTTTCCACAAATATTCAAAATAGTCCTTATACGATTGACAGATTGCATTGTGCTCTATTAAAATTGCTAATAGGAAAGGACTTTGTGATAAAGTTAGATACTATCCTCATATTTATTTTATTTTTTTCTCTTTAGAAGAAACCATACTAATATATAAACTCTGCCTCAATTTATTCTAATTAATAAGACAAATAAAAAAAGGTAAATGAAAGTCTCTGCACTTGCATCAGGATCTTCAGGAAATTGCTTTTATATAGAGCACAAAAAATCAGCTATAATAGTAGATGTAGGCATTAGTGCTAAGAAGATCATTGAAAGATTAGCTTCCATAAAAAGAGTCCCTTCAAACATTAAAGCTATATTTATTACTCATGAACATATAGACCATGTTCGTGGCACAGACGTTTTCGCTCGTCAATTCAACATACCCATTTATGCAACTAAAAAAACAATAAAAAACTCTTTTTTGTGTAAAGAAGATTCTCTTATTCAACCAATAAAAAATAATGAAACTGTAAAAATAAACAATTTGGAAATTAAGGCATTCCCAAAATCCCATTCAGCGGCAGACCCTGTTTCTTACATGATATCTACAAACAAAAAAGTCTCTATAATAACTGACCTAGGTTACTTATGCAAGGAAGCAAATGCACATATTTCGAGCTCCCATTTTATCTTCCTAGAATCAAATCACGACACTAAAATGCTTGAAAACGGTCCTTACCCAGAACACCTAAAATCGTGGATAAAAAGTGATGAAGGACATCTTTCAAACAAGCAGGCGGCTCTTGGAATTTTAGAGCACGCAAACCAAAAATTAAGACATGTTGTTCTCTCTCACCTTAGTGAAATAAATAATACTCCAAAAAAAGCCTTCTCAACTTTCAATGCTCTTCTAAGAGAGAGAAAAAACTTTCCAGCTGAAATCTCTCTTTCATTGAAAGACTACGCTACACCTATTTTTAAAGTTTAAATTTTTGAGAATAAAATAAATAATTAATCTCACTTTGGTACAATTATCGCTGTGCTGTATTTCTTGATCAATTCCCCAGCTAAAGTCTTTACTTGTTGTAAATTTACTGATTGTATTCTCTTATCGTGCTCATAATAATCCTCTGCCTTTCCCACAACCTCTGCAAAGAGCAACTCAGTCATTACCTTTGTGCTTTCTTCACTGCTAATTTTACGCTGGCCAATTAAGAGTTGCTTTGCCTCTGCCAGATCTTTCGCATTCATCTTTTCAATGGCTACAAATTCATCGAGAATTATTTTTTGTATTTCGGAAATCGCCGCTTTATTTGTTCCAGTATAAATAGTATAGTAAGAATAGCTTCTTTCTGCATTAAGCGAGCCTCGTACAGTATATGCAAGTCCTTTTTCCTCCCGAATCTTAAGAAAAAGCCGCGAACTCATGCCGTTTGCAAGATAGGCATCCAGAACTTCAAGCACAGAGTATTCATGTGTTCCATACAATGGAGCATGTACTCCAAAAATATAGTGTGCTTGATCAATTCCTGCTCGTTCTTCGACTGTATGGCAAATAATAGGCAAAACTTTAATCTGGGGAATGGTTCGTTGTCCGGAAGGAAATTGCTGCTCTAAATAATCACACACTGTATCAAAGTCAGCCTTGCCGACTAAAACCGCCAAGTATGTACTAGGTGAATAATGTTTTTTAAAGTATTCAATAACGAAATCTCGCGACAAGCTAGATACACTATTTGCATCGCCTATAACAGGCAAACCAAAAGGAGGCGAGTAGAGGTTCTGCGCGATAATATCATAAATATAACGCTCAGGCGTATCATGATACATCTTGATTTCTTCTAGAATAACTTTTTTTTCCTTCTCGAACTTTTCTAAATTAAAAATAGCATTCTTGAGCATATCACAGAGGATATCAAAACCTTTAAACAAGTGTTCACTCGGTAACTTAAACCAATACGAAGTAACTTCGCTCGCAGTAAAAGCATTCAAAATTCCTCCTTTCTTCTCGATCTCACGAGAAATGTCTTCATGGGTTCTTGTCTTAGTTCCAGTAAAGAGCATGTGCTCAACCATATGCGAAATACCTTTGATTTTAGCATCTTCTAAACCAGCACCGTGAAGGTTAGTAATGCTGGCAGCAATTACAGGTAGCTCCCGCTGTTCCATAAGTACCGTTATGCCGTTCTTCAACTTTTTACGAAGAAATCTCATGCTTTCTCCAAAGAGAGAGGATTAATAAATATTGCCTCCAATAAAGAAACATGCCAGTTAATGCATCTTATGAATTTATCAATGCAGAAAAGATATATTTGCGGGCAGCAACAATAGAAGAAAAAATTACTGCACTGGAAGGGATGATTAGATCTGCCCCTAAACATAAATCTAGTGAGAATCTACTTGCTGAACTTAAAACCCGCCTTAAAAAGCTTAAAGAAAAAAAAGAAAAAAGCAAAAAAATAGGAAAAACAACACGTAAGACTATTCGTAAAGAAGGATTTCAATGTGTTCTCATCGGATTCACAAAATCAGGCAAATCTTCGCTTCTATCAAAAATTACAAACGCTTGCCCGCTCATATCTGAGCATCCTTTTACTACACAAACTCCAGAAGTTGGCACGCTTGAGTATCGTGGTGTAAGGGCGCAAATAGTTGATCTTCCAAGTATAGGATCAGAAAAGTTAGATATGGGGGTAGCAAACACTGCAGACTTGATTATCCTAGTGATTACTAAGTTAGAAGAAATAGAAAAAATCTCTCCATATTTAGTAAAAACAACAGGAAAGAGAATAATAATTGTAAATAAAATAGATCTATTATCAGAAGAGGAAATTCGCAAACTCCAGGAAAAAATAAGAAGTAAAAAACTTCCTGCAATACTAATATCTTGTTTTTCAAACAGGGGAATTGAACAATTAAAAGAAAAAATATTTCAAAACATGGGCGTCGTCCGCGTCTACATGAAAGAGCCGGGCAAATCTATTTCTCAAATCCCCTTGGTTTTGTCTCAGAACTCCACAGTCAAAGATGCTGCAGAAAGTATACTTAAGGGTTTTTCTCAAAGAATAAAAGCAACTCGCGTTACTGGCCCCTCGAGCAAATTTCCAAATCAAAAAGTGGGCCTTGGCCATATTTTAAAAGATAAAGATATTGTTGAATTTCATACATCATGATTTTACCACTCCGTCCAGATACACCAGAGCAAAAACATTTAAATAATAAAAAAAGAAAGATAAAGCATGCATGAAATATTAGGTGTCCATTATGAAGTATTTGGACCTGGAGACTTTTACGAATTGCTAAAAATAGTGCGAAAAGAAAAACTTATTCCGCCTATGGCAAAAGACGTGATGAAAGCGAGAGTAAGTATTACAGAAAAAAGAAGGACCTTCTGGGAAGATTTTTTATACCTGAAAGGTTTCAGGAATGCATGACACTTGCCTTAGATGATATTATTGAGCAGGAATTCAAGTTCCTTTCTGTCAATGGCCAAGCGCTCAAGCTGTTAGTTTCTTCATCTTTGTTTATGCCAAATCAAACAACTGCGGCAATTGCAGAAGCAGTAAAAACCTATCCAAATGAAATTGGCATTGAACTCGGTTCAGGTACCGGCCCTCTTACAGTTATACTTGCCTCACAACCAATCCAACACCTTTATAGCATAGAAATAATTCCTGAACAGTACGAGCTTGCCTGTAAAAATATAGAAAAATACAATCTAACAAAGAAAGTAACTTTATTGCAGGGAAATATATTTGAGCCTCTCAATTCTGATTATCCAGATCTTAAAGCAGATTTTATTGTATCTGACATATCAGGCATGGCTGAAGAGCCTGCTAGAGCCCTAGGATGGTATCCTCAGGCAGTCCCTGCTGGCGGAATTGACGGCACAGAAAAAATAATCCCCCTCATAAAACAATCTTCAAATTACTTAAAAGAAAATGGCAGGCTTTATTTTCCTGTTGTGATAAACTTCTCTGACAGCGAAAAAATAATTAAATCTGCAAGAGAGTGCTTTCAAAACCTTGAGCTTGTTAATGCTATAAAAATTCCTCTTACAAAAGACCTGCTTACAATTGTTGATTCTCTCAGATCAGGCCTCTATGCTGAAGTAGAAAGAAAGGGCTCCAGAGGTTACTGGCATCTTGAAGTCTATGAAGCAACAATGCCAAAAATACTGCGTCTCTGAATTTTGCATGAAATAAAAAAAGTATTACCAATTTTATCATGTAACAGAAACTTTACATTCTCTACGTAGAAGATATTTAGAACAATTAAGATTTGGCCAATTTGAAGGTGTTGGCGATCCCTGAATCCTACCTAGTTAAAGCATATTTTTTAACTTCTTCGTACAATTCCTTAGCTCTCTTATTTTTTTCAAAGTATTCTCTAACAGGAGCTATCATTTCATTTAAATAAAATATAACTGCCTTCTTCAAATCAGAAGGATGTAAATCTCCCCTTTCATAAACCTCCTTCAGCTCTGAATAATCTAATTCCAAATTTCCTCCAAATTTTTTAGGTCTCTCTATTTTTACTTTAGAATATCTTTTAAAAATTAAATATCTCAGATAATCAAATAGAGGATTTCCCTCTAATATCTTTTCAGGACAATATGCCTTCTCAATCTTCTTTTTTATCTCTTCAAAATCGTCATGCATAAAAATAGCACTTTCCGGCTTGCTCTTACTCATTTTACTTGCGATTATTATTTCTTCTTTGTCTTGTCCAGATTGTATTCCCTGCAGCCCTAAAATCATATGATGTGAAACAACAACCGGTCTTTTCCATTTTAGTTTTTCAGCCATTTCTCTTCCAAGAATATTTGCTCTTCTCTGATCCAACCCAAGCTGGCAAATGTCAACATTCAAATCAAAAATATCTGAAACTTGCATAGTTGGATAAAACAATTGGGCAGTAGAGTGTAGCTCACCCTCTTTTCTGCCCATAATTGTTGTAGCCCTCATAATTCTATTCAAAGTTGTTTCCTTCGCTATTCTCAATACCCTATCCCAATAAGCCAACCTATTCATTCTATCTGAAGACCAAACAATTTCAACTTTACTCGTATCAACACCGCATGCTTTCCATACTTCAACAAAATACTCTCCAGCTTTTTTTATTCTTTCCAAATCTCCACCTAATTTGTTATTAATAAATGCAAAGTAATCGGCAAGTAACAGTTTAAACTTAACGCCTGCTCTCAACATGACTTTTAAATTTTCTGCCCTAAGCAATCCAAATGGAATATGTGCTAATCCGGAAGGTTCAAAACCATCATAAGCAACTATCTCTTTTCCAGAAGCAATAATTCCTCTTAACTCATCTTCACCTATTATCTCGCCTCCATCAGCTACACTTTTTATCAATTGCAATCTTTCTTCTATGCCTTCTTCATTACTCTTATTACTCTGTTTCTTATTCATATTCTCTACAATAGAAAGATTAATTTAAACCTTTCTAACTTATAAAAAGATGCGCAGATTATCTTTATCTATAGGAATCCTGGGATTGTTTTGTTTATTGATATTATTACAATTCTTAAATCCAAAAGAAATTACAGCCTATTCAGAGATAAACAAATTGAAAGATAATGAAAAAATTATCTTTTCAGGCAAAGTTATTAATGAAAAAGCGTATGAAAAAAGCAAAGTAATATTATTAGATAATAATATCTCATTTGAATGTGAATGCCTTCTTTCTCTTAAAGGAAAAAACATATCTGTTCTTGGAATTATTGATGATTTTGCAGGCAAAAAAAGTATTTTGGCTCTAAGAATAAAAAATAAATGATTATTTAATCTCCTTCCTCAATTTTTTCAAATGCCTGTAATTTTCTTAAAACCCTCTCACTTGCTCTCGCAATCCTCACAACCTTCTCAGGTTGCATCTTTTTAGCATAAAGTTAATAATTCTATTAAACTTAATAGGCTACAAGAAATGCACGAGTCTCTAAAAGCCCTTGAGAAACCACCGAAAACCACAAAATCACTCGAGAATTAGTCCGGGAATACAATGTTGTTAGAATTAATAATTGCACTCGTCGTCGGTATAATTGCAGGCACAATTACTGGCAAAAGTTACGTAAGTTCATGAATTTTAGCTCTCTTTCTTGAATTGCATTACGACTGCATTACAAATAATATAAAGAAAAATAAATAAAAGGATGTATGAAAATGAGTTATGATAGGATAGGAAACTATAGAATCCGAGAGAACGGAAAGAAGAGAAACATTTTTGATAAAGTTAATGAGATAAAAGAAGGGATAAAAACTATTCTTCCAGAAGTTGAAGGCGATAAGCTCATTTCTATGTTGAGCAAAATTAGAACGTATCTTGCACATAAGAAAAAAGGTGTGCCTCTCGGAAGAAGAGGCTGGAAAGGCTACAGAGACCTTACATTCAATGAAAAGGTGCTATATGAATATCTATTAAAGGAAAACCTTAATCCTTCAACCACATACAGATGGTTTCTCGCCACTCGTATTCCTGAAGATGTTAAAGATAAGCTCTCCAAAGGCAAAATAAGCGTCAAGAAAGCCATGCAAATCTCTGCTAATAGAAGAAGAGTCAAAAATAGCAATACCGGACTTCTCATGATGGAAGAAATAAGAACAATGATGAGAGGTTTATAATGAGCAACAATAATAAACTACCAAGCGTTTTGAATGTTGAGCAGTTGATTAAAATTTTTGATGCCGTAGACAGACCTAAAGTTGCAATTGCTTCGGCTCTCGCTTTTTTCTGTGGCTTGAGAATTTCTGAAGTCTGTAATCTAAAAATAGAAGATGTTGACCTTGAAAAACAAAGATTGAAAGTTACTGATGGAAAGAATAGCAAAAGAAGTTTAAGCGGTTATGGCAAAGATAGATATGTTCCTATTCCACCACAGATGATAAGCCCAATAAAGAAATGGATTGAAATAATAGATGGTGGTAAGTGGTTATTCCCATCAGATAAATCCCCTGACGCACATATTCGTAAAAAGAGTTTAGGAGAACAATATCGTGAAGCACTGAGTAAAACTGGGCTTTTAATTCCTGCAATGGAATTAGAGTTTAAAACAAAAGTAAACGGAAAAGAAACAATTAAGAAAATTACCAGACACAAATATTATTTTCACACTCTACGCCACAGCTATGCTACTTATTTAAGTGATAAGGGTGTTGATATTTATACAATCTCAGACCTCTTAGGGCACAATCAAGTCACAACCACCCAGATATACGCAAGAATAAGCGACGTCCAGAGACAGAGAGCAATAAATCAAGCCTTTAATCATCAAATGAATCCTTATGTCTTACCACAAAGCTATAGCTCGCAAACAGAAGCAGATAAACTACTGGAAATTAAAAAGTTAGAATTAGAGATTGAAAAGATAAAGTTATCAAAGCAGACTTAACTAATTCTTATAGCTTCTTTCAATATTTCTTTTCCTTTCTTTGTTATTTTGTAGAATTTGAAAGACCTGTCTTCAGGATTAACACAAACTATTAGTCCCTTATCAGATAATTCTTTAAGAGTTCGTGAATTGTGAGATTTGTATTGTTTTGATAACTTCATTATTTCTGGCTGGCTAATTTCTTTGGATTTATTCAAAATTTCTAAGAGTTCCTTCCTTCTTTTACTTCTTGCAACAAAACTAATACGGGTAGCATTTGACATACCCAAAACAAGTTACCAAGTCTTTTATTTCAAGGTTACCTTATGAGTTACCAAATATTTAAAAGGATAAATTACATACATAAAGTATGGAAAAGCAGAAAAACTGGTTTAAGAGGCATCCAGTTTGGAGCGTAGTTATTGGCATTTTTGTTTTTCTTATTATTATAGGAATTTTCTCAAATAACTCTACAGATAACAATTCCCAAAATACAAATCAACCAAATCCTAATCAAGCAACACAAAATGTAAATATTCAACCTACCGATAATGTAAATCAGCAAAATACAGAAACAGATACAGCAACAATTGGTGAAAAGAACGCATTAAAAAAAGCTTTATCATATTTGGATGTAATGGCATTTTCTTATAGTGGATTGATAAAACAATTAGAGTATGAGGGATATTCTCACGAAGAGGCTAAATATGGTGCAGATAATTGTGGGGCTGACTGGAATGAACAGGCGGCATTAAAAGCTCAATCTTACTTAGATTCTATGCCATTTTCACGAGAAGGGTTAATTGAACAATTAGTATATGAAGGATTTACAAGAGAACAAGCTGAATATGGTGTTCAAGCTGTAGGGTATTAATCAGTTAAATTAAAATGAAAGAAAACTTAACATTTATACTTCAAAAAGGAGAAAGATTAAAATGGCATTTTTAGACCATCAAGGTGAAAGTGAATTTCCATTTAGTAAAGATAAAGTTTTTACTGCAATGGTAAAGGCAATTTCTACAATTGAAGGAATGAAGATAGATAGTGCAGATAAATTACAAGGAAGAATTGTAGTCAAAGCAGGGATAAGTTTGATGTCGTGGGGAGAGAATATTCCAATTCAATTATCTGAAATTTCAAAAAATAAAACTAAAGTTAAAATTACATCTTCACCAAAAACAGGTTTATTATTTGGTGGAGCATTTGATTTCGGAAAGAATATGAGAAATATTGAAAAAATACTTTCTGCTACATCAAGCATATTAAGAAAAGAAAATAAATAATTTCCGTTTCCCGAAACGAAGCCAATTACTTACGAATAAATTCTTTCCAAACTCTTAAAACCCTGTAAAAACGATTATCTGCTTCATTCCTATAACGCATAAGCAATTCATTAGGCAATACAAGATTTATTTTAGTATCCTCTAACTCGTTCTTTTTCCTGTTATCTTTTTCTGTTATTCCAAAGTTTAAATCGTTAAATGGAGAATTTTTTATCTTTGTTATTTGACCATCCAAATCCCCATTATGCTCGTATACAATCTCTTTCACAATAACTTTCTGCCTCTCCCAAAGAGCCAAAGCAATATTTTCAACAAGTCTTAATTCAATTACTCCTTTGGGTTCTAATTCTCCTATCAGCTCTTCAAATATCTCACTAAATTCGGCTTTTTGTTTTTCTGTAAGAAATGCTTTCGCACAAAGTCCATGCCTCACAGCATTAAATCTCGTTTTAGAAGTATCATTTGCTCCTGTGCTAAGCTGTGCATTCTCTCTATTAGCTGATATTTGGGCTTCACTCGTCATTTATCTGCACTCCTTGATGTTCTTCTGAGTATGTAAGGGAATCAGTAATCTTTTGTCAAGTTTGTCAAGTTTTTGTATCATTTTTGCTCTTTTGATATACCCTCCCCGACTTCTTTTTTGCGAATATTTTCAAGCTCGGATTCTACTTCTTTAATCCTCTCTCTTAATTTTTGGTTTTCTCTTGTAAGATTTTCATACTTGACTAAAATTTCTATATCTTCAAGAGCAGTATCACAAGATTCTGCTTCAAGTTCATTTCTTCCATGAGAAGAATCAATAGCCAAGCGTCCATTAGAATAACAATGTTTATTTTCAATAAGAAAAGATTCTGCAATAACAGAGTCTAAAATGGCTACGTGCATTGAACTAAACTTAGCAACTTTAAAATTATCTATCTTTAGACCTTCAAATTCAGATTCAATCACCCCTATAAGCTGTGAAGCAAAATCAGAAACAGCAGAGGCTATTTCTTCATCGGTATTGCCATAAATGTCTGGAATAACTGCAACAGCCTTCTTAGAACTATAGAACATAACAATACATCCCTTTAACTCGCACTTCAATCCGTCATAACGATGGTTAGTAAATGGGGTAAAAACAACATTCTTAATCTTCTGCAAGTCTGGACATTTGGCAAGAAAAAGAGTGACTTGTATTTTATGGGCACGTAGTTTTTTGTCAAGTGTTTTATCCCACTGCTTCAAGTATCGTAATGCTTTCTTTCCTTTATCAGTTAAACAATTTTGTTCATTTAGTAATCCCTCTTTTCTTAACTTCGTAAAATGGTAATTTAGGCTTGTAATGGGCTTATTTAGAGCATCCGACACCTTTGTCTGAGTTATTATATGCCAAGACTCCAAAGAGGCGATATAGAAGAGAATAAGCATTTGACTCTTGTGTAAGGTATATGGTATTTTACTAATATATTTACGAACCATTTTTCCCTCCAGAATCTTTAATAGAAATGACGCTGTGCTTGTTAATACGAAAGCTATTGCCATCCTCTGTAAGAAAGGATATAAACAAATCGTCCTCTGAGATGATTCTTCCCCATAATACCTTTGTAGCATCATTATCCTTGTAAACGAGCTTTGTTTTTCCCATTCCTATCCTCTCCTATCACTTTCTTATGAATATCTTGCAACATTTTCAGAACTGCCAAGTCTTCTTTCAAAAGTAAATCTCTAATAAACTGCGAGAGTGTTGTATATCCGGCATTGTCTCTTCTCAATAAAATTCTCTCATATTGTTTTTCTGAAAGTCTTACTTGCACAACTCTATTCCTGCACATCTTTCTCCCTCTTTTTCAATTCTTGAATTAAACAAAGTTGAACAAATCCACTTAATGTGCGACCTGTCTTTTTTGCATATTCTTTTGATTTTTCGTGAGTTTCTTTATCTAATGATAGAGTTACCTTCATATACAGACTTTTATGGAAAATTATTTATAGTTAATTCCCTTAAAGTAGGGGAAGTTAAAATGAGACAACCACTTAAAGTTAAAAGATATAAAATTATGCAGGGAGACTATGGAAAGAAGTTATTTAGATTATGGTTTAATAGATGGGCTACAAAAAGAAGTATCTGTTCTGCTTATCATGAAAGCAACAATACCCAAGGTGGAGATGCTTCTCAATATACAAAGGCTCTTCACGACTTGGGATTTTTAGATTCCACAAAAGATAGATGCCCTGAAAAAAGTAAAGTAATACAGAAAAATAAGGGCGATATAAGAACCAGAAAGGTGTTGTGGGAAAAATCAAGTAAAAAATATGAGTCTTTTAGACTAAATCTAAATCCCTTCTTTGAATATTTAGAAAAGGAGCGTAACATTGAGCTTAATGAATTTGATAAGCATATTATAAATCTTGTATTTGAATCAGAAAAGAACAGAGAGAAGGCAGTAAATTCAGGCAAAGACTATTTTACTTCAATCATAGAAGTAGTTTTTGATTATTTAAGGTTGCCATTGGGAGAGATAAAAACGGAATTGTTAGATTATTGGACAACAGAAATGCACAGAGTGGATGCTTATATTGCTTACTTAAATGGGATGAGAGAGAAAATAACTTTTCAAGAATTTAAGAAAATGGAGAAAGAAATAGATAAGGGAAGAGTTTTTGTGTATGGTGAATTAATAGGAAATAGTAAAGAAAATAAGATATATCAAATGATTCTTCATGTGCCAAATTCATTTATTAAGAAAATGGTTAAGGCTTCTACGCCACAATCTTTTTATAACACATGGGAAAAGCAATACTACAACAAATTTTAACAAAAAGAAGCCAAAAACATCTAAATCGCCAGAAAAATAATCAGGGAATCCATTTTAAAGAACAAAGTTTAAATAATCCTTATACGATAAAATAATAACAAGGTGTCCAATAACACTAAAAAGTTTAGTCGGGTTTGGATACCAAGAAAATCAGCAGTTTCAAGATGCTGAAAGAGGCTAAAAGTGGCAATATTGACGTTAATAGCGGCTCTATTGCTTGGTGTGACCTTCGGGACTTTCACTGGCATAATTCCCGGCATTCATATAAATTTAGTCGCTGCTTTACTATTAGCATCTATAA